>JBBRXQ010000449.1:0-2706 GCA_038238515.1 Sphingomonadales bacterium
GAGTGTCGCTCATCAGCACAAGGCCCTTATCGAGCACCATTCCCACGCAATAGGTCATTGGTTTTTTCTTTTTCCCCTGCTGCGCCCAGCCCAGCCTTGCCCCGCGATAATCAGGACGAACCGATTCTCACGCTGTCATTGTTCAACGCGCTGCTGCTGAACCGCAAGCGTTACCTGCATGGACTCATCACGCGTACCATACCGAATGCCGGTGATCGGCGCGGCATCACGGTAATCGCGGCCAGTGGCGACGCGGACATAGCGCGGATCGGGCGAATAGCCGTTAGAAATGTCGAAGTCGACCCAACCAAGCCCCTCCACCATAGCCTCGGCCCAAGCGTGGCTGGCTGTCTGCTCTGTGCGATCGTCCATCAGCAGATAGCCGCTGACATAACGCGCTGGGATGCCCAGCACGCGCGCTGCGCCGATAAACACATGCGCGTGATCCTGACAAACCCCGAACCCCGACGCCAAAACGGCTTCGGCATTCGTCGCCGAATCGGTATGCCCGGCGGCATATTCAACCTGTTCGCGCACCAACTGCGACAGCCGATGAAGCCGATCGACCGGCTCAGCGCCCGCGCCCAGCGCCGCCAGCAGCGCGCGCATACGCGGCCCGGCGGCGGTCAATTCCGTCTGCTGAAGGAAGTGCCACTGCGGCAGAAATCCGGCGTGGCGACCGACAATCCCGCTCTTGTCATTGGTATCAACCACACCTTCGCAGCGGATGGTTACCTCGCTCGTGCCCGGCTCGAATGAGATCAGCGTGACATGGTTGGCATTATGATCATCGTATTCCACCTGCTTTGCTGCGCCATCAAGGTGGATGGCCCACGATACGATCGATTGCCCCGCGCTGGTCTTGGGCGTGAGCCGCAAACGCTGAAGACCATGGCTGACGGGGCCGGAAAACCGGTAATGCGTGGTGTGATCAATCGCGAGGCGCAAGCGCGGGCCCCTTCCTATTCGGCAAAGCGGTAGTCGCGCTGAATTTGCTGCGCGAGCCGGGTGTTGCGGGAGATGAACCGGCCAATAAACTGATGCAGGCCTTGCTCGAAAATTGCCTCAATGGTTAGCCCCCGCATTTCATTATCGGCATCCTGCAATATCTGATGCGAGGCCATTTCGCCGCCGTATTCGCGTGCCAGATGCGCCAGATTTGATCGCAGCTTGCCATAACAGAACGCCAGACTGCGCGGAAAACGCTCATCGAGGATCAGGAACTCGGCAATGCCGCGCGCCTCCATCCGCCCGGCATTGAGCCAGCGGTAGGCGCGTTCACCCGCCACCGAGCGGAGAACATTTTCCCACTGCACGTTATCAAGGCTCGACCCGACATAGGACACCGAAGGAAGCAAGACGTAATACTTCACATCGAGGATGCGCGCAGTGTTGTCCGCCCGTTCGATAAAACAGCCCATGCGCGCAAAGTTGTAAATCTCGTTGCGCAGCATGGTGCCCTCCATCGCGCCGCGCACTTGCGTCGCCTGGCGGCGGATGGTGTCGATCACATCGCCCAGCCGCACTTCGGTTACCGGGCGCGCGAGCTTTGCCTGCAGGCTCATCCAGCTGTCGTTCACCGCTTCCCACAGTTCGCGGGTGATCCCCGCACGCACCATCCGCGCGTTGGTGCGCGCTTGCTCGCTCATTGCCAGCACATTGCCGGGATTGTCTTTGTCGCGCAGCACATAATTGAACACTTGCGGCCCCGAATATTCAGGTCCGAATTTGCGCTCATACTCCGCGCGCAGGCCCAGTGTGATGATTACCGAGCGCCATTCATCGTGCGCATCGCCCGCATCACGGGTGAGCGCCATGCGAAAGCCGGCCTCGACCAGCCGCGCGATATTTTCGGCCCGCTCAAGATAGCGGAACAGCCAGAATATGCCGTTGGCAGAGCGGCCTAACATGGCCAAACCTGAAAAAGTGGGCGCACTGCCATCAATCGTCCAGCACCCAGCTGTCCTTGGTGCCCCCGCCCTGCGAGGAATTGACCACCAGCGAACCTTTTTTGAGCGCCACCCGCGTCAAGCCGCCCGGCGTGATGTCGATCCCGCCTGGCAACACCAGTACGAACGGCCGCAGATCGACATGGCGCGGCGCGAGGCCCGCGCGCGTGAGGATCGGCACGGTGGAGAGCGCCAACGTGGGCTGCGCGATATAGTTATCGGGCCGGGCGCGCAGTTTCAGCTCGAACGCGGCGAGCTCTTTGCGCGACGAAGTGGGGCCGATCAGCATGCCGTAGCCGCCCGAGCCGTGCACTTCCTTCACCACCAGCTCGGCCAGATGCTCCAGCACATATTTCAGCGCTTCTGGCTCAGAACAGCGCCATGTCGGCACATTCTGCAGGATCGGCTTTTCGCCAGTATAAAATTCGACGATTTCGGGCATGAACGAGTAAATCGCTTTGTCATCCGCAATGCCGGTGCCCGGCGCATTGGCGATGGTGATCCCGCCCGCACGGTAGACATCCATGATCCCCGAAACGCCCAGCGCGCTCTCACCCTTGAAGGTCAGCGGGTCGAGATAGTCATCATCAACCCGCCGGTAGAGCACATCGATCGGTTGATAGCCGCGCGTGGTGCGCATCGCGATGCGGCCATTTTCGATCCGCAGATCGCTGCCTTCGACCAGCTCTGCGCCCATTTGATCGGCGAGGAAGGCGTGTTCGAAATAGGCCGAATTGTATGTGCCGGGAGTAAGCAC
>JBBRXQ010000450.1:0-2705 GCA_038238515.1 Sphingomonadales bacterium
GTGCGCCCGCGGCGGCGGATCACGCGGTTATCGCGGTGGCGATCCTTGAGCGACTTCAGGCTGTTGCGAATCTTCATGACGAATCCCTCAGCCCGAACGCGACCGGGCGCAAAATTGAAGGTGCGCGGTTACTGGTGCAAACAGCTCAAGTCAACCTTTGCAGTGGCGTTGCTCAAGGTTGCGCATGCATCTCGGTCAGTTTTCGTTCCCACGCCAGCGCATGTTCGACAATCGTTTCAAGCTCCGCATAGCGCGGCACCCACGGCAAAGTCGCCTTGATCCGCCGATTGTCCGAGATCAGCGAATCGGGATCGCCCGCACGCCGATCCTCAAGCTGGCGGGTGATCGTGCGGTTGGTCACGCGGTCGACCGCATCGAGCACCTCGAACACCGAGAACCCGCGCCCATAGCCGCAGTTCATTGTAAGCGAGTGCGCAGGCTCGGCGATCAGGGCTTCGAGCGCCAGAACATGCGCGGCGGCGAGATCGGATACATGGATGTAATCGCGCACACCGGTGCCATCGGGCGTAGCATAATCGGTGCCAAACACGCCGACATGGCCGCGTTTGCCCAGCGCTGCCTCTACCGCAACCTTGATCAAATGAGTGGCCCCTGCGGTCGATTGCCCAGTGCGCGCCTGCGGATCGGCCCCGGCCACGTTAAAGTATCGCAGCGCGCAATAGTTTAGCGGATGCGCGCCCGCCGTATCGGCCAACATGAACTCGGTCATCAGCTTTGACATGCCGTAGGGATTGATCGGCAGTTTGGGGCTGTCTTCGGCGACCGGCGAAACCTCGGGCACGCCATACGTTGCGGCGGTCGATGAAAAGATGAAGTGAGGCACCCCGGCATCCACAGCAGCAGCAATCAGCGCGCGGCTTTTGGCAGTGTTGTTGTGATAATACTTGAGCGGATTTTCGACCGATTCGGGAACAATGATTGACCCTGCAAAGTGCATCACCGCCTGCGTACCTTGCTCAGAAAAGATACGCGCGAGCAGCGCGCCGTCTTCAATATCGCCTTCATACAGCGGCACGCCATTTGGAATCGCGAACCGGAAGCCAGTGGTGAGATTATCAATCACCGCGACTGGCCAGCCTGCATCTTTAAGCGCCAGCACCGCGTGGCTGCCAATATAGCCGGCGCCGCCGGTGACGAGAACTGGAACCATGCGAATCACCCTTAAACTTGCAAGCACAGTCGCTCTATCAGCCAGCGAGGATGAAGGAATCCCCAAAGCGCCTGAGGCGTTCATCGCAATGACAGGAGCGCGCGCCTAGCACCCGAGCAACAATTGCCTGAAAGGCGCGCCATGATCCGGCCAAATGCTGCAACACTCGCGCTGATCGTGGCAGCTTTGGCTGCACCCGCCTATGCACAAGGATTGCCCGGCGGCGGCTGGAATGACCGTGGCGGTGATCGGCGCCAAAACCAAAGCAGCGTGCAGGCTTCGCGCGCTATCAGCGTAACCGCGTTTCGCGCGGCCGATGCTGGCGACATGCTGGGCAAGGGGCGGCTGGTGGTGGCAGACCGCACCGACGGCGATGAACTGGACAAGCTGCCGGTTTATCAAGCGGCGGTTGTCGATGAACTGGCGCGGCGCGGCTATGATAACTCCGGCTATGATACCACTGGCAGCGCAAATGACGGCCAAATCGCGCAAATCAGCGTGAGCCACCGCACTCTCGTGCCCGAAGAAGCACCGCGCAAGGCCATCAGCGGCGAGGCCAGCACGGTCGTGAGCAATCGCGGCAGCGGCTTTGGCCTCGCGCTGGCGATCGACCTGACCAAGCCCAAGAAGGCGATCGTGGCCACCCGCCTAGATGTTCGCATTAGAGACCGCGTTACTGGCCGCGTGTTATGGGAAGGCTATGCCGATGGGCAAGCGCGGGAAGAGGATGGCGGGCTGGACAATGGCGCGATGGCGACACGGCTGGCAACCGCGCTTTTCGCCAGATTTCCTGACGGCGAGATCGTGCAGCCGCTGGCCGCAGCTATGCCGAATGCCCTGCCGCCCGCCCTGCCGAACTCCATTGCGCCCGGCGAATGAAACATTATTCTGAGTTTTGGTTTTTCGCCAATCACGCTGTCCCTGAAAGAACCCCTGTCATGCGCGCCCTGCCCTACTTCGCTGCACTGATGCTTGTTGCTGCGGCATCGCCAGCGCTTTCTGCGCCTGTTGAAGTGACGCGGTTTCACACGCCCGAGACGATCACATCGTTAGGCCGCGGGGCTGTGATCGTGGTCGCCGCGTCCAATGAGGATGCAGGCAGCCTTGAAAACGGCACGTGGCTGGCGGCGGCGCAGCGTGAACTCACTGCGCTTGGCTTTGCCACTTCGACCCCGGGCGCAGCAGATGCGATCGCCGAAGTGCGGATCGAGCGCCAAAACCGCCGCGATGAAGCGCCGCGCCGAGGGCCTGTGTCGGTCGGCGTGGGCGGATCAACTGGCGGCTGGAACAGCGGCCTTGGGCTGGGGCTTGGCTTCAATCTGGGCGGCGGGCCGCGGCAATATGTCTCCACGCGGCTTTCAGTGGTGATCCGCGACCGGGTGAGCGGCAAAGCCTTGTGGGAAGGGCGCGCTGAGAACACTGAGCGCAGCAGAGCGCGCGAGGCTGGAGCCGACATCACTGCAGGCCGGATGACCAAGGCGTTGTTCTCGCTCTTCCCCGGCACGTCGGGTGAGACTATCAGGGTGAAATGAAA
>JBBRXQ010000451.1:0-2701 GCA_038238515.1 Sphingomonadales bacterium
GCGATGCTCGGCTATGCCTACGTCCGCACCGATCCCATCGGCCCGGCGCTGATGAACGAGCACCGCATCTGGCAACAACTGGCGTTTCGGATCGCGGGCGATGGCAAAGGCGTCACCCTCACCGCGCGGTCCCGGCTTGAGCAGCGCTTTGTTGAGGGCTCAAGCGATATGGGCCTGCGCATGCGCCAACAACTTCGGGTTACGTTTCCCTTGGCGGGACCAGTGCGCGGCGTGGTGTGGACCGAACCGTTCATCGCGTTCAACACAACATCGTGGGGCCAGCGCCGCGGGCTAGACCGCTGGCGAAATTGCGTCGCGCTCGCGTTCCCCATCAGCAGCGCGGTGACGATTGAGCCAGGCTATCTGAACCAATGGGTGTTCCGGCCAGGCCGAGACAGGACACACCACATTGCCAACCTCACCCTCGCCGCGCGGTTCTGATCGGCGGATACGGGCTTGGCTAAGGCCGACTTCCACCGCGTGACACGATTTATGCAGTTGAACTTCATCCGCATCGTCGAATAAAGGTTTTCGTCAATCCACGCGTCCACTCCCGGCAAATCCAAACCGTATCTCGGCTAGCGGCGGTGTCATCACAAAGGAAAGCCAATGCGCGCCGCGAAGAACCTGTTGTTACCCTGCCTGATTATGCCCTTTGCGGCGCACGCCGAGGACCAAACTGCGCAACCTGCGGCAGCTTATCCCGGTGCTGCCAACCCAGCGAGCGCAGCACCTCCGGGAGCGGGCGCACCGCCTGCGCAAGGGTGGACTCTATCGCTCGGCGCGGCGGCTCTGTTCAGCCCGGTATGGAACGGATCACGCACCATGGGCCTCGGCATCGTCCCCGACTTCCGTGTGAATTACAACGATATCTTGTTTGCCTCGATCCCCGATGGGCTGGGCTGGAATGCGATCAATGCCGATGGCTGGAAAGCTGGCCCGATCGCAAAGATACGGTTTGGCCGTAACGAGAACACCGGCGGATCGCCTTTTTTGCTTGTGGGCGAAAGCACCGCGCTGCGCGGCATGGGCGATGTGCGCGTCGCTGGTGAAGTGGGCGGCTTTGCCGAAAAGCGCTTCGGGGCCAAGCGGCAATGGCGCGCGCGCGCCGAATTGCGCAAGGGCTTTGGCGGGCACCAGGGCGTGGTCGGCGATGTGTCACTGGCTTATCTTGCGCGCTCAGGCCGCACGATGATTTCAGTCGGACCGCGGGCGACCTTCGCCAGCGCCAATTATTTGCAAACCTATTTTGGAGTGAACGACCTGCAGGCGCAACGCACAGGACTGGCCACCTATCGCGCAGATGGTGGCTTGGTCTCCTATGGCCTCAGCGCCGCGCTGATCCGCCCGCTGGGCCGCCGCCGCGCGGTAACCGTGTTCAGCCAGCTTGAACGGCTGGGCGGCGAAGCCGGGCAATCGTCGCTCATCCGCGAACGCGGCCAGCGCACCCAGTTCACGCTTGGCGTCTCGTACAGCGTGCGTTTCAAGCTCTGACACGGCAAATCGCAGCTCCTCTGCTGAGAGCCCAAGCCCGCCCGACTGCGCCGAAAACGCTATGCTCTTGCCCGGATCGCCCCGACATGAGACCATCTGTAGATCCCAAAAAGTGGAGCCACGCAGAATGACCAACAGAACATGCGGGTATGACCGGCGCGCCTTTCTCGCCGCGCTTGGCGCAACCGGGGCCGCTGCCATGCCCTTTGGCGCGCAAGCGTGGGGGGCCGGTCTGGGTTCAGGGCTGGGCGGCTTGCTGGCTTCGGCAAGCGATACGGCATTGGGCAAGCTGGCCATGCCGGGCGCCTTCTTCAATGATCCTGCGGTACGCATCAGTCTGCCGCTCATTGGCAATCTTGGCGGAGGCTTGCTCGGCGCAGGCAGAGCCGCACCCGCAGTTGGCGGCGGCGCAACCGGGGTTGGCGGCGTGCTGGAGAGCGTGCTGGGCGGTGGTGGCGGAGGGCAGCTTGGCGGAAGCGGCGTTTTGGGGCAAGTGCTGGCCCAGGGTGCAAAGCTGGGGATCACCGATGGACTGGTGCGCAAGCTCAATGATGCCGCCGGTCTTGCTGTGCAAACCGCCAAGCCGGTGTTCCGCACCGCAATCAAACGGCTTTCGATCAGCGATATTCCCGGAATCGCTACGAATAATGAGGGCGCAACCCAGTATCTGCGCACCAGCGCGGGCGACGAACTGCGCGGCAGAATGCGCCCGCTCATCGATAGCGCGCTGTCCCGCGTAGGTGCCTACGCAACGTTAGCACGGCTCGGCAGAGCAGGCACGCTGGCCAGCTTGGCCGGAATTGGGCGCGACCGGCTGGGCAGTTCGGTCACCGATCAAGCGATGAACGGCATCTTCCGGTATATCGGCAGCGAAGAAAGCAGGCTGCGCGCCAATCCAGTGGGCGCTGTGGGCGGAATCCTTGGGGGTTTGCTGGGCAACTGATTCAGCGGCGCGCCCTCAGTCATCCCGCGCGCGGATCGCTTTGGCCAGCGCAGCATCGCGCCGCGAATAGCCCAGCGCCGCGCGTAGCAACTGCCCCGGCCGTAGCAGCGGGCGATCCTCGCCCAGCCTGACAAGGTTTTGATAATACCACGATTGTGACGCCAGCGTGTTGAATTGCTTGAAAAATTGCCAGCGGCTCGATTGCGAGAATGGCCCCGGTCCAAACTGCACTTCGTCCTCATAGCGCGGCATCGCCGCCGCGCC
>JBBRXQ010000452.1:0-2692 GCA_038238515.1 Sphingomonadales bacterium
CATATCATCTGAAAACGCGACCAGCCGGGTGGGATGGCCACTTGTCAGCGCTTCATAAGCGCGGCGCACGAAGGTAGTGCGCAGAACCTCTTGAAATGTGCCGATATGCGGCAGGCCAGATGGGCCATAGCCAGTTTCAAACAGCACCGGCACCAGATTGCCGCCCGCATCGCGTTTGCCACCGGGGAACCGTTTCGCGATTTTGCGCGCTTCCTCGAACGGCCACGCTTTGGAAATCTGCGCGGCGTCGAGCAGGTCTTGATCATTATTTGCGGCTGTTTCGATGATTGTCATAGCCCCCGCCCTTTCGCGTCTGCGTTCATCTTGCGCAAGAGAAAGCTTTCCAAGTTGACATAGTTGACACAGTCCTGAGGACGAACTTGGTGTCCCCGCCGGCCGGGCTAAAGCGCTGCAAATGCGAGGTTTCTATAGTGTTCATGACCGGCGTTTAGCACTATTTCGCGCTGTAGGAAAACGGCGCAGTGATTTGGTAACCGCGCAGATGTAATTATCACTGCGCCAAGCCGGTTGCCCGTTGGGGAGCCGCACTGCGCAGGAGGCCGTAATGGACAGACCGCCCGCGATGATCGATCCTGAAATGGATGCCATTCTGCGCCGCGAACTGATGATCGGCGAGCGCATCAGGTGGAGCGGCCAGCCCAACCCGAGCAAACTCTATGCCGCATTTGCGATATGGCTTTTTGCCATACCTTGGACCGCATTCGCGGTGTTCTGGGAAGCGATGGCCCTGTTCATGCTGTGGGGGTTTATGCTGTGGGGCGGCACGACCAAGACGCCCGCCGCGATCACTTGGTCTTTCGGCATCGTGTTCCCGCTGTTCGGATTGCCGTTCATCGTTGTTGGGTTTGCGATGTTGGCCATGCCGTTTACGGTGATCGCCAAAGCCAAACGCACTGTGTTTGCGCTGACCGACCGGCGCGTGCTGCGCGTGACAGCTGGCCAAAGCCGCGAGGCTGAGAGTGTGATGCTGAGCCAGATCGGCCCGATCAGTGTAAAAGTTGGCAGCGACGGCTATGGCACTTTGCGCATCCAAACCGGCACCTCGATCGACAGTGACGGCGACCGCGTGACCGAGCGCTTCGAGATCGCCGGCGTGCCCGATGTCTCGCGGCTTGAAGGCCTGCTGCTGGAACATCGAGCAGCTAAACGATAATCTCTTGTGCCGTAGCGTAATAGGGTTACTCTTTCCCCATCGTGGGCACCGATACCCTATCGGCGTTATCGATGTTTTTGCAGAAGTTGTTAGCAGCCTGGCCCAAGGTACGCTCCCCGTCCCGTGAGGTTTAAGGCGCAACGGAGAGGGTTTGTTATGGCTAAAATCATGCCTACCGATTCGCAAATTAATGTGCGCAACACGACGCACATAAGCACCGACGATGCGCGCGGCGGCAGCACGCCGCGTATCCTGCGGTATATGCTGGGCTTCAGCCTCGCGATGGCGATTGTGGCGATGTCGCTTGCCTGGATCATCCCCGCACTGAGCGCATAACCACAAGTTTTGTGACTTTCGTAAGGTAACCGATGCGCGCGCATGAGCTGCGCGCGAATCGGTGCGTTTTCGGAACAAAAATGACGCCGCGCCGTTTTGTAAAAAAATAGAGCGGAGTTTTCTCAATTGTTGCCAACCGATGAATCGAACCGAGCGGGCAATGCCCCGCACATCAGCACAGAAGACGCGCGCGGCGGTAGCACACCGCATATCGTGCGTTACGTTCTGGGTTTTAGCTTGCTCATTGCGATTGTGGCGATGTCCGCTGTCTGGATTATACCAGCGCTAAGCAGCTAGTTTCGCGCACAGCGCGCAGACCAAAACTTCATGTACAGCAATGAAAGTCATAAAATTAGACAAGACATTTGCTGTCAAACCTGAATCGATTATAATATGATCGAAATTGATCGCTTAACTATGCAGCAATTGATCGAGAACATCGAAGGCATTGCTGCAACGCTGGTGAAATTGAACGACGCCAACAAAAAGGCTCCCGCCCTTGCCGGCGGGGAGAGCGCGTTCAGTTTTGGAGATTACCCTCACGAGGCTTCTTTAAAAAAGCAACGCAACACGGAATCGCTCGTTCGTTCCCCAAAAACGATGCTGCCAGACCCCCGTCTCGTCAGGCAAATCATCGCCAACCGGCAGCTTCGTGAGAAATACTTTGATAGCGATTTCTTGGCCGATCCAGCATGGGACATGTTGCTTGATCTTACCGCAGCGCGCGCCGAACATGTGCGGGTATCGGTTACTTCGCTGTGCATAGCCTCTGGTGTGCCTGTTACGACCGCGCTGCGGTGGATCGGGCAATTGGTTCAAGCCGGGCTCTTTGATCGGATCGACGATGACACAGATGGTCGCCGCGCTTTCATTGCGCTGAGCGACAAGGCAGCCGCCGCCGTTGCTCGTTATTTTGCCGAGCTTGGGGTGCCGTCAGCGCAGGTGGTGTAATTTTTCGAGCAACTGAAAAATAAGCGCGCTGACATTGCGCCGATCAATCGACCAGCTTGAATGCGGAAAATTGATTAGCCGGCGGAACTTAGCATCGCTCTATTGGTTTTAAGGGCACGTCAGCACGGCGATGGCCCCGTTTGCATTTATCTCCGCAGACCAAATGAGCCACGCCAGCTTTTTCAGCAACTTTATGAATCCACGAGGAAATTATGGCGATCAAACTTCCCC
>JBBRXQ010000453.1:0-2686 GCA_038238515.1 Sphingomonadales bacterium
GCAGGACCGAACCTTCTGCGGGCACCGGCGCGGTGCCAGTGAGCGCGGATTGCGCGGCCAGCCGTTCGGAAACGAGGATCGAGGGCATGCCTTCGGGCACCGTGACCAGACGGCGCTTGAAGCCCGCGCTGCCTTGCAGAATGCGCAGCAGCTCCGCGTTGCTGGTGTGCGCGGGCACGGTGAACTCGCCCGCCTTGATCCCGCCATCGCCGCCGAGCAGCCGCGCGCGAGATCTGAACGTGGCCGAGGAGGTGACCAGACCCTCGGCTTCAAGCCGGCCTGCAATGCTTGCCAGCGTAGACCCGCCGGGCACGACAAAGGTAACCTGCTTGGCGAGCGGCCCTGCACCATACCAGCCATAAAAAAACTGCGCGACAAAGATCGCGCCTGCCAGCGCCAAAATCAGCGCAATGATCAGCCGAAGTTGTTGCGTGCGCGCGCGCGCCATGGTGCGCCTTCCTTTGCCCTTCGGTCTCAAATCGCCTTCATAATGATGCTGGCGTTGGTGCCGCCAAAGCCGAACGAATTGTTGAGCACGGCGCGCACCACCCGCTTTTTGGCAACGTGCGGCACCAGATCGACGCCCTCGGTGCCTTCATCGGGATTATCAAGATTGAGCGTGGGCGGGACGATTTGATCGCGCAGCGCCAAAATGCAGAAGATCGCCTCAATCGCGCCCGCGCCGCCCAGCAAATGGCCGGTGGCGGACTTCGTGCTGCTCATCGACATGGTGCCAATCGCTTCGCCGAACAGCCGCTTCACGGCCGCCAGCTCGATCGTGTCGGCCATCGTCGAGGTGCCATGCGCATTGATATAGTCGATGTCGGCGGGGCTCATGCCCGCCTTTTTGAGCGCCATCTCCATCGCACGGTACGCGCCCGAGCCATCGGGGTGCGGCGCGGTGACGTGATAGGCATCGCCCGAGAGGCCATAGCCGACGACCTCGGCATAAATTTTTGCGCCGCGTGCCTTGGCGTGCTCATATTCTTCAAGCACCACCACGCCCGCGCCTTCGCCCATGACAAAGCCGTCGCGGTCTTTGTCATAAGGGCGGCTGGCAGCCTCTGGGCGGTCATTGAACGAGCAGTTCAGCGCGCGCGCTTGCGCAAAACCGGCAATGCCGATGGGGCAGATCGTGCCTTCTGCCCCACCCGCGAGCATGATATCGGCATCATCATCGCGGATCATCCGCGCGGCATCGCCGATCGAGTGCGCGCCGGTGGAACACGCGGTGACCACCGCGTGATTAGGGCCATAGAGGCCATATTTTATCGAGACCTGCCCCGAAATCAGATTGATCAGGCGGCCATGGACGAAATGCGGCGAGACGCGCGACGGCCCTTTTTCAGCCAGCACCATCGATTCGCTCTCGATCCCCGGCAATCCGCCGATGCCCGAGCCAATCGAGCACCCGGCGCGAAACCGCATGGCTTCGGGCATATCGAGCAGGCCCGCGTCTTCGATGGCCTGCCCCGCCGCATCGATGCCATAGATGATAAACGGATCGACCTGACGCTGAACCTTGTGATCGACGCGCTTGCCCGGATCGAAGCCATAGGGATGATTGGCCGGTTTCACTTCGCACGCGATCTGGCACTTCTGATCGCTGGCATCAAACCGCGTGATCGGCCCCGCGCCAGAAACCCCCGCGATAAGGTTTTGCCATACGGTTTCCACGTCCGCCCCAAGCGGGGTGACGAGACCAAGTCCGGTTACAACAATACGGCGCATGCGATTCTCCGAAACATCCACAGCGCTGCTTGCGCAGAGCCTTTCAAGCACAACAGGCCCAGACCCCCTGAAGGGCTGAGCCTGTCGAAGTCCCTAGCCTTTCCAGCGCGGAAAGGAGCTTCGAGCAAATCCTTGACCCTGAGGCACGGACAGCAAGCTTAAAGCCGCCCAAGATTGGGACAAGGAATGGACCTTAATCAGGCCTTGTTCTCGTCGATATATGAGATAGCATCCGAGACAGTGGCGATTTTTTCAGCCGCATCGTCGGGGATTTCAACACCAAATTCTTCTTCAAACGCCATCACCAGCTCGACGATGTCGAGCGAGTCGGCGCCCAGATCATCGATAAAGCTCGCGTCTTCGGTGACCTTGTCGGTCTCGACGCCGAGATGCTCAACAACGATCTTCTTAACGCGGTCGGCAGTATCGCTCATTGGTTAGCCCCTTTAGCACAAAAACGGTTGGTTAAGATGGTCAGGCGATTGCCCTAATCGCCCGATTGCGGGCTGGCAAGGGGTGCTGAGGCATGTGCGCACTTGCGCCTAACCCTTGCCCGGCTCCACCACGCGCACATGCAGTTCGCGCAGCTGCTTTGGCCCGGCAGGCGAAGGCGCGCCCATGAGGAGATCTTCGGCGCGCTGGTTCATCGGGAACAGCGTGATCTCACGCAGATTTTGCGCGCCGCACACCAGCATGACAATGCGATCAACGCCTGCAGCCATCCCGCCGTGTGGCGGCGCGCCATATTGAAAGGCGCGGTAAAGCCCGCCAAAACGTTCTTCAACATCGGCTTTGCTGAGGCCGACCAGCTCGAACGCCTTGACCATCAAATCGGGCGACTGATTACGGATCGAGCCGCTCGCGATTTCAAAACCATTGCATACTAGATCATACTGAAACGCCTTGATCGTCAGCGGATCACCGGATTCGAGCGCGGCCATCCCCCCTTGCGGCA
>JBBRXQ010000454.1:0-2675 GCA_038238515.1 Sphingomonadales bacterium
CATGCCCGCGATCAGAACGATGATCAGCAGGATCACCCAGCGGTTTGGACCTTGCGCCGATTCTGGCAGCGTGGGCTGGACATAGGTGGTCAAGTAAAGCCGCTGCGAATCCGAGCTGGCCTGAACATTGCTGACCGCCGCATTGGCGCTAGCTTGAATCGCCAGCGCGCTTTTTAGCTGGCCATCGATATCTTCAAACCGGCCAACCGTGACCGCGCGGGGGGGCTGCCCTGCCCCGGCGCCGCCATTCTGCGTCGATGCAGTAAGCTGTTTGTTGAGCGCGGCGATCTGGCTGTCGAGCAGGACAATCTGCGGTGCTCGGGTATTGCCCAATTGCCGCGCTAGCGTGTCGCGCTGCGCCTGCAACTGGGATTGGCGGCCGAGCAGCTGGTTAGAAAGCGCGGCATTGGCGGCCAGAAGCCCGCCGTTGGGGTCGATCAGCTGGCTCTGATTGCGCAGATTGGCGAGTTCGCCGCGCAGCGTGGCCACGCGCGCATTTGCGCGATCAAGCTGTTGCTGCGCAAACCGCACCGAATCCTGCTGCGAATGCGATCCGATCGAATTGACTAGGTCCGATGACAGGCTGACCAGATTGCTCGCAATCGCAAAGCTATCGGCAGCAGAATACGCCTTTACCCGCACCACCGCGAGGCCCGATGCCACGTCATAATTCGAATAGACCATCGATTGCCAATAGCGCACCAATTGCTCCATCGTTGGCTTGTCGCCAATCTTGGAAAATGGGTCCGACGGTTTGTTAAACAGCACCCGCAGGTTTACTTTGGCATCGAGATCGCGCGCGGCCTGCGCGCTGCTGGCATAATCGGACACAGTGTAGTTATCGAGAAGATCAGTGCCGCCGCTTGGATTGCCGCCCAGCGCAGCAGTGATGGCGCCGCCGCCATTCGCGACCGAGTTGCTCTGCCCGACGGGAACGCGAACGCTGAAGCGATATTCAGTGATGTACTGATCCGGCGACAGCAAAAACAGATAGGTCGCGCCGATCACAATGGGTGCAAGGAAGGCAAGGATGAACCATGCCCGCCGCGCAAAGCCGACGGTCCCCATCACATCGGGCAAGGACAAGCTGCGCCGTGAAGACACTTCATCCTTTGTCGGCAGATCGAACTGCGCCCGCTCACGCGCGGCGCGGCGCGTGCCCGGAACAGCTTCCGCCTTAAAGGTCGCTGTTTCGGAAGCAGGAGCGCCGCTAAGCGGCATGCGGCGCTCAGCAGTGGCCGCTTTGCGGGGCATCGCAGGGATTGTGCGACTTGGCACGGATTGCGCCCCAGATTGGGTCTGCGTTCCAGCTTGACGGTTCACGGGCGCGGAGCCTGACGCAGGCGGCTGATCGCCAGCCGCAGGAGCCTGCTGGATTGGCCTGTTTAGCGGGGCCGGGTTGCCAGCGTCGCTTGGTGTGAGCGTGCCGGCGCCATTGCCCCAAAAATACTTAGCCATTCAAAGTCCTTCCACTGCTCCGCGCGGCAAATCTGCGTGGCAGACGGTGATCAGCCGCCCCGCCCCATGCGCCGCCCGGTAATTATTTAACCAGAGACAACATGAATTCGTTCTCTGGCTCGTTCTCCGGATCAAGTTCCGGCTGGTTGCGCATAAAATTGAAGGCTGGCACGAGGATATCGGCGTTGGCGCCCACCTCTGCATTCGCGTCTTCGGGCAGCCAATGCGAGACGCAGGGAATTTTGGAGCGATCGCAACGATCCGCATAGCGGCGCGCGATGCTGGTCACTTCCTCCGCCAGCCCTTCCTGCAATTTGGTTGGCTGAAGGCCCAGCTTCAAGAACGATGCGTTGCAGACAATCAGATCGTTCTCAGCAGCTTCGTTGCGCGGATTGGGCAGCAATTGATACGGCTGGCCAGTCATCTGCGAAATCATCACCGCCAGATCGGCCACGCGATGTGTTTCGGTCATCTGGTTCATGATCGCAACGCGCTCGCCCGCTTGCGGAGGATTGGCAATCGCCAGTTCGACGCAGCGTACGGTATCGCGGATATGAATGAAGGCGCGTGTTTGCCCGCCGGTACCGTGCACCGTCATCGGATAACCAACGGCGGCCTGCATCAAAAAGCGATTGAGCACGGTGCCATAATCGCCATCATAATCGAACCGATTGATCAAACGCGCGTCCATCGAGGTTTGCGCAGTTTGCGTTCCCCACACGATGCCTTGATGCAAATCGGTGATGCGCGAGCCGAAGTTTTTGTTATAATACAAGAAAAACAGCGCATCCTGCGATTTGGTCATGTGATAGATGCTGCCAGGATTGGTCGGAAACAGGATTTCCATATCCTTGGGGCCGTGCGCAGTTTCGACAGTGACCGGCAGATAACCTTCAGGGATGGTCATGCCCGCAGCGCCGTAGCCATAAACACCCATGGTGCCGAGATGGACGAGATGGACATCTTCGCCCGAATCGATGATCGCCGACAAGACATCGTGCGTGGCGTTGAGATTGTTGTTCACCGTGTAGCGACGCTCACGCGCGCTTTTCATCGAATAGGGAGCGGCGCGCTGTTCGGCAAAATGGACGATGGCGCGCGGCTTTTCTGTGCGGATCAACTCGACCAATCGCTGATAATCCTCACCCACGGTCAGCCGTTCGAAACGGATCGTCTTACCGCTTACCTCGCGCCAGGCATCGAGGCGAACTCCGATC
>JBBRXQ010000455.1:0-2668 GCA_038238515.1 Sphingomonadales bacterium
GAGCGTGATTCGAAGCAAGAATGCCGGGCCATTCCAGGTAACGATCGACATCATGTTTGCCGAAGCCGGCGATTACCTGCGCACGCTCAATTCGCCTCGTTTCACGCCTACAGAAATCGCGCGGCGGTACAGGATCAAGGAAGAGGAAGTGGCGCTCATACGTAACCGGTTATCCACCGGCGTTATTGCGTTTGCCTAAATCTTCAGGTCGGAGCGAAGTGGATTGGCGGCGAACAGCTGCTTCCACAGGCGCGGCGTGAGCTGATGCACCAGCGATGCCGGATGCTGCCCGACGCGCTGCAGAATATCGACGAAGTAATCGTAGGGGTTGATGTCGTGCAGTCGGCAGGTCACCAGCAGACTCTGCACGATGCCAACGTGTTTGGCGCCGAGCTCGGTCCAACAAAACATCCAATTCTTACGCCCCATTGGAATCACACGCAAAGCGCGCTCCAGATGGTTGGTATCGATCGCCACCTCCGGGTCATTCAGATAGACCTCGAGGCCCTCGCGGCGATCCCTGGCGTACGCCAGCGCGCCAAGCAGAGGATTGCTCGGCAGCAGCCCCTGCGCTTCGAATTGTTGATCCACCCAACCGAAGAATTTTTCGACCCAGGGCTTGGCTTGGTTCATGCGCAGTTCACGCTTGGCCGCTCCCGTTAGTGGCTGCTCGCGAATGGTGTCTTCAATCGCATACAGCGCCCCGATCATATCCAACGCCTGAGCCGCGCGCTGCGGCTCGATGTCGCTCGCTTCATAGATTTTGCGGCGGGTGTGCGCCCAGCATTGGGCGTGCGTCAAGCCCAGCTTTTTCGCATAGTGGGCGTAGGCCGCATAACCATCGGTTTGTAATACCGCACCCGGCGGTGGATCCAGGCCCAGCGCCTCCTGCACATGCCGCGCAGAGCGGCTCGGGTAGAACAAGAAGCAAATCTCGTCCTGCTCCCCATACACCGGCCAGAAATACGCCGCCTTCAGCTTGCCAGGACCTGCTTGTCCCGCCTTGATCGGGGTTTCGTCCATGGCCTTCACCCGACTCGTCCTGACCGACTCGAGCAGCGCATCAAAGACCGGTTCGATGAGCACGACTGCCTTTTGCGTCAATTGCGTCAACCAGGCGCGGCTGACCTCGATGCTGCAATCGCGTAACCGCAGATGCTGCCGGTGCAGTGGCTGGTGGTAGACAAACTTATCAATCATCATGCCCGCGATGAAGCTGACATCGGCACGGCTGCCGTCGATCACGCCAACGGGGGCCGGCGGGCACGACAACACCTGGGTGTCGCGCCGTTTGATCACAGGGCGCACATACTTGAGTACCACATAGCTGCCGGGCCGTTGCGCCAAGCGGTGGCTGATCTTCTCGCCGATGACTTCATACGCATCGGCGGTGAGACCTTCGGTTTCCGGGTTGGGCACGTTGATGACTTCAATCGGCACCTTCTTCTCGTCGAAGAACAGTGTGGATTCATCGGCCCCATCGAGGGGACGCTTGTGTTTGTGTTCGCGTTCATGCCCCTCGACCCGGGTCTTTTTATTCTCGGGCACGACTTCGGGGATCGCCTCGAAGGATTCACCCAGGCTGCCTTGCACCCCCTCAGGATCCGGCAGGCGGCGCTCGCTCTTCTCGCCGAATATCTGGCGCTGGAACCAGGCGACCTGGCGGCGCAGTTGCGTGTTCTCGTGGGTGAGTTGACCCACCAGCGCTTCTAACTCGGGGGCACTGCGTTGTTCGCCGCGATCCGGGGTCGAAGGCGCTAGGCAAGGAACGTTACGCATGAACAGAGCGTACCTTAAAACTTTACGTTGTACAAGTCCTTTCTGCAGGAAACGATGTTTTTTTGTAGCGCAATCTCACGCGCTTCGGTTCGATGCCTTCGAGCAATAATTTTAAGCCCGTCCAGTCCATTTCGCGCGTGCTCATCGCATTCCAATTGCTCAGCAGTCGACCGCGTTCGAGGCGCTTGGACCACACGCACAGACCCGTGCGGTCAAAGTATAAAACCTTCAGTTGGGTGGCGCGGCGATTGATGAAGGTGAATAAATTACCCGACAGCGGATCCTGTCCCATCGTATGGCGCGTCAATGCATACAAGCCATCAAAAGACAGGCGCATGCTAACGGGCTCGCCATACACAAACACGCGCACCTGTCCTTCGGGGAAGAACATCAGTGCCTCGATATATGCAGCACCACGCCACCGCCCAGCTCCAGCCGCAATTCGACAGTGGCCGCAGATTCATACGGCACGCGATCGCTACCGCTCGGCCTCATGGCTTTGAGCGCCCCCAGATCGAGAAACGAGGCGGCGACCGCGCTGGATTTCTGTGCCGCCGCAGCAACCTCGACCGCACGAAGTCGGCGGCGCCAATAACTGAGTGTGGATTTGCACACGCCCTCTTCAAGGCAGAACACCGCGAACGTCTTACCGCTCGCCTCCTGGCGTGCGATGCGCTCACGCCATAGACATTCTTTTCGCGCCGCGTTGATGGCCTGTATCGATGAGTTCACCGCATTCCCCCCGCAGTTAAAGTTGGGGGAATTGTGCCGCGCTTCGCTTCCCGTTTATATAACGCCGGCAGCTAACCGGTTACGCGCGTTCAGCCGATGGTCGGCCGCGCAGGTCGGATTCGATGGCGTAGAGGGCGCCGATGCGTTCAAGTGCCTC
>JBBRXQ010000456.1:0-2661 GCA_038238515.1 Sphingomonadales bacterium
CGGTCAGCACATCGGCTTGGCTCAGCCCATAAGGCAGCAAACCGAGCGCACTGGCAGCACCCCAGGCGCTGCCGATGATACCGGTCCAGATGGACTTGGACGCCCACCAGGGTTTCAGATCTTCGTAACCGGTGTTCTCAACCCACGGCGGTCCAAGGCATGAGTTCGCCGACGCGAGTTGCGGGGTGGCAGTTGGCGAGTTTGGTGAGCGTTACAGTCAGCCATTGGTGCGGGTTGATGGCATTGAGCTTGCAGCATTCGATCAGGGTGGCGATTGCGGCCCAGTTATCTCCGCCGTCGTCGGAGCCCGCGAATAGTGCGTTTTTGCGATTCAAGGCCAGCGGCCTGATGCTGCGCTCGACGGTATTGGAGTCGAGGTCGATCCGGCCGTCGTCGATGAACCGCGTCAGTCCATCCCAGCGGGTAAGCGCGTAGCGGATCGCTTCGCCAATTTTGCTTTTGGCGCTGACCTGGCGACCGCGGGCGTCGAGGTATTTGTGCAGATCATCGACGATCACACGGCTGCGGTCGGCGCGCACGATGCGCCGTTGCTCGGCCGGAGATCCGCGCACTTCGCCCTCGATGACGTAAAGCATGGCGATGCGGCTCAGCACTTCAATGGCGACCGGTGATGTTCCGGCCAGTTCGAAGAATTTGCGGCGCACATGCGCCCAACAAAAAGCGAGCCTGATCTGCTGACGCCGTTTTGCGATCGCGGTGTAGCCGCTGTAGCCATCGACCTGCAAAATGCCGGAAAAATCCCCTAGGTGCGCGTATGGCCGCTCCGCTTTGCGGTCGGGGGCATAGACATAGGCGACTATCGGGGGATTACTTCCGCCCCACGGCCTGTCGTCACGCGCATAAGCCCACAGCTGCCCGGTTTTGGTTCGTCCGCGCCCGGGGTCGAGCACCGGTGCAGTCGTTTCGTCAGCAAACAGTCGCTCGGATCGTCGCAGATGTTCCAGCACATGGTCACGCAAGGGCCGTAAATACCACGCCGCTCGCCCGACCCAATCGGCCAGGGTCGAGCGATCCAGATGGATACCCTGACGGGCGTAAATCTGCGCCTGCCGATATAGCGGCAGATGATCGGCGTACTTGGCAACCAGCACGTGGGCGATCAGCGCCTCTGTTGGAATACCGCCTTCAACAATCCGTGCCGGCGCCGGAGCCTGGACCACCGCGCTCTCGCAAGAACGGCAACCATAGCGCGGGCGGCGCGTAACCAGCACGCGAAACGTGGTTGGCACCACATCAAGCCGTTCAGCAACATCCTCGCCGATCTGGTGAAGCGCGCCGCCGCAGCATGGGCATGACTTGTCTTCAATATCGACAACCTGCTCGATCCGCTCAAGATGCGCGGGCAACGAACCGCGATTGGTCTTGCGCGGCCGGTTGCTGCGCGCTTGCCCGGCTTTTGCCGTATCGGCAGCTTCAGCCTGGGCCAGTGCGGTCTCGGTATCTTCTAGTCCCAGCAGCAGCTGATCAGGATCGAGTTGTTCGGAACGGCGCCCGAACTGATGCCGTTGCAATGCCTCGATAATCGCCCTCAGGCGCATATTCTCGGCATCGGCGCCCTCGAGCCTTTGTGCCTGCTCCAGGACGAGCGCATGCAGCGCGCCAACGTCATCGGGAAGGTCCATCTCCATGAGCATGCAAGCACTGAATCAGGTGATGAAAGCCCCGTCAACCGGCAATTTGCGGGGTCTTTGGACGCCGCCCGCCATGCACGCGCCGCCAGTCCAAACCCTCGATCAACGTTGCCAATTGTGCCGCCGTCAACCGCATCACCCCGTCCTGAATGCCCGGCCACTTGAAGCCACCTTGTTCGAGCCGCTTGGCCATCAGGCACAGGCCCGTGCCATCCCACCAGATCAGCTTTATCCGGTCCGTTCGCTTCGCCCGGAACACATAAAGCGCGCCGGAAAAGGGATCACCGCCGAACTCGGCAGCAACTAGCGCGGCCAAGCTATCGGGGCCTTTGCGAAAATCAACAGGCCGCGTTGCAATCATCACACGGGCATCGGTTCCTGGGCCGATCACCGAGTTGCCCTGAGCGCTTCGATCACTGCGCCGATCACGCCTGCATCGGCACCGCGCGAAATCTTCACCGCCACACCGTTGATCTCAAGCTCCACCGCACTGGACGGTGACCGGCGGCGGGCGCGGTTGTGCGAGGGGACACGGGCTGGCGCAGGCTCGATTACCGCTGGCACGAAGGCCGGTGTCTGTATCGATGCGGCAGACGAAGTTAGAACCCGCGAAGTCAGAACCCGATCGTCGAACTGCTGGCGCAAATCTTTGCGCCAGGCATATATCTGCGATGGATCAAGCCCATGGCGCCGCGCCACAGCCCTGACACTCTCGATCCCTGCAGCGCACTCCGCGACAATCGACGCCTTCAACTGCGTCGGCCAATCCCGCCGGTTCCCCGCACCTGTGAATACCTCAAACCGCTGCGCACCCTTGCTCACAGGATCATCACCAGAGATTATCATAGGAGCAGCACCTCACCAAAAGTCATGGCGAGGGAAATCAACGCTATCCGTCAACTGCGCAAGGTGGGGCCGAAACGGCGCTTACGGTTGGCTCGCCAGGCCAACCGGTCCTTCGGGACATTTGCCCAGGGCCAGCTTGAAGCCCGGGTCATGGCGCAGGGCA
>JBBRXQ010000457.1:0-2638 GCA_038238515.1 Sphingomonadales bacterium
ATCGCGCCGGGCGAGATGACTTTGCCGATATCGGTGCAGGCGCTGCGCAAGTTAGCGAAATCGGGGCGGTGGCTGTCATCCACCGGCGTTGGCACGGTGACGATGATGATCGAGCAGCCGCGCAGATGCTCGGCATCGCGGGAGATCGTGAGGGTGGACGCCGCCAATTCCTCTGGCGAAATCTCGTTGGTGTAATCGGTGCCCGCCAGCAGCGTGCTGACGCGGTGCGCGCTTACGTCGAAGCCAAACACGGGGTATTTGCGCGCAAAGGCAATGGCGAGCGGCAGACCGACGTAGCCCAGACCAACAACGCCAATCTTGTCGAACGGTTTCATAGTTTATCAGTCCGCCTGCAGTTCTTGAAAAACGACAAGCCGCGCTAACAAATTCTGGTTAACAAATGGTCTCGCGAAGGGAGCTAACCAACTGGCTTTGACAGCGCAGCGGGGAGCGGCATGCGGCGCACGCGCAGCACCTTGATTGGCGGGGCGAGCATTTGCCCGCGAAACACGCCTTCGCCCTCGGTGGGCGAGATCGGCGCGTCCCAGATTTTGCGCACCACATTCATGCCCGCCGCGACATGGCCAAACACGGCATAGCCCGCGCGCAGTTCGGGATCGGCCGACGCGGGATCGGCATCAAGCCCGGGCATATCGGAGAGCAGAATCGAGAAATCGGCCGTCGCGGTGCCCGGCGCATAGCGCGCCATCGAGAGCGCGCCGGCCTTGTGCCGCAGCCCGGTTTGATCAGTCGGTTCGTGCGCGATGGCGGGGAAGCGGCGGCGCGGATCGCGCAGGCCGCTTTGGATAAGGCCATTGGGCGGATCGCCCCATGCCAAACGCATCGCGCGGTAAAAAGTGATCCCATCAAACGTGCGCGCATCGACATAGCGCAGGAAATTGGCGGTACTGATGGGCGCATGTTTGCCATCAAGCTCCAGCTCGATCAGGCCGAGCTCGGTTTCGATCATAACCTGCACAGTATCGGCCAGCGGGATCGGTGGTGGAACCGGACGCGGACGGCGGTGCGGCGAGGCGGCGAGCAGCAAGGCGAGCGCGGGCAGCGCGGCGAACAGGTGTCGGCGGTTCATGCACTTGTTTAACCCCAAACCGGGGAGGTTGCGCAAGCTTGCTGGTTTAATCGGGCCGCAGCACGATCTTGAGCGCACCATCAGCGCGGGCATCGGAAATCCGATATGCCTCTGGCCCCTGGCTAAGCGGAAGGCGGTGCGTGATCGTCTGTTCGGGGCGCAGCCGCCCTGAGCGCACCAGCGGAAACAGCGCAGGCAATTCCTCAGGCACCGAGCATGTGCCGATGCGGAAGGTGAGCCCGGCGGCAAAGGCGCGTTCGAGCGGGAAGGCAAAGCGGCGCGATTGCTGAACGCCGATCACCGACACCGTGCCGCGCCGCCGCACCAGCCGCAGCGCAAAATCGACCGTGGCATCGCTGCCAACCACCTCGATCACGCAATCGACCTTGCGGCCCTTGGTCTGCTCGCGGATCAGCTCCAGCGCCTCATCGGGATGGAGCGCGACCGCGCCCATCGCGGCGGCGCGGGCGCGCCTTTCGGCCACTGGATCGATCGCGAACACCACATGCGCGCCCATCACCATCGCGCATTCAGTCGCCATCAGGCCAATCGGGCCAAGGCCGATCACCGCCACGCTGGAGCCGGGGCGGATATCGGCATTGCGCGCGCCAAACCATGCGGTGGCCAGCGCATCGGTCATCATCAAAGCCTGCTCGCCGCTGATCCCCTCGGGGATGAGCACGGCATTGAAATCGGCGGCGGGGACGCGAAATGCCTCGGCCTGAACGCCTTGCAGCTTGGCCGAAAGACCATAACAGGCCATCGCATTGTTTTCGCAGCCAAGCACATTGCCCGCAAGGCAAGGACGGCACGCGCCGCAACCGACAGCGGCGGGGACCATCACTTTGTCGCCCACTTTGAGCCGATTGACCGCGCGGCCCACGTCAACCACTTCGCCAATGGCTTCGTGCCCCACGCAAAAGCCGATATCTTCGGAGAAGCCATGGCCATGATAAATGTGCAGATCGCTGCCGCAGATCGAGCAAGCCTCCATCCGGATGATCGCGTCGCGCGCATCGGCGATCGCTGGATCGTCCATGCTTTCGTGGCGAATATCGCGCTCGGCATGATAACGTAGTGCCTTCACAGCGTAAGCCCTCCATCGACCACAATCGTTTGCCCGGTGATATAGGCGGCCAGCGGCGATGCCAGAAACAGCGCCGCGCCCGCCATATCAGCAGGATCACCCAATCGCCGGAGCGGGATCGACGCCAGCGCGCCTGCCAGCCGTTCGGGGTGATCGGTGGTCACTTTGGTGAGCTTGGTATCAACCAGCCCCGGCGCGATGCAGTTCACGCGGATGCCTTGCTCAGCAAAGGCCTGGCCCAGCGTTTTGGTGAGGCTGACCGCGCCAGCCTTTGACGCGGCATAGGCCGGATTGCCGACGTTGGCCTTGAACCCCGCGACCGAGCTGATCACGATGATCGAGCCGCGCGATGCGCCAAGCGCGGGCCGGAAACGGCGCGCGCAATCCATCACGCTATCGAGATTGACGGCCATCACCCGGTCCCAGCCGGGCCGCTCAAATTCGCCGCGCCGATAGACCAC
>JBBRXQ010000458.1:0-2636 GCA_038238515.1 Sphingomonadales bacterium
GAACCGGGTCAGGCACTGCACCATCCGGTCACTCGCCCAAGAAGCAGCCCACGCCCTCCCCGCAGCGCCCCTCTTCGCAGGAGCAATGCAGGCGCCGCACCGGTCGCGCGATACCCCCCAATGCCCAACCGCAGCACCGGCGCGCGCCCAAATCCAACACAAAAACCTACCCAAAACCAACCCCATCACCCCGGGCTTGACCCGGGGTCCCGCTTCTCTCCAGCCTGAGCCGCCTTCGCCCGCTGAAACCCTTCGCGCGCTTGCGCCCGGTCCCAAAACGCCAACAAATGCGGGCCAACATCGCTCAGATGGCCCAAATTCTCGGCCAGCAACAGCGCATAGGCCACCGAGATATCCGCGACTGTAAAATCATCGCCGCAGAGCCATTGCCGCCCGTCACCCAGCGCGGTTTCAGCCCAAATGGTGCGCGCGGCAAACCAGCGGCGATAATCCGCCGCCACCTTGGGAATGCGGTTTTCCGGCTTTTCGAGGCGCGTATAACGCAGCACCAAAGTCTGCGGAAAGGTCAACGTCGCTTCGCCCTGGTGCAGAAAATTGAGGTAATCCCCGTATCGCGGATCGTCTGCCGCGATCCGCAAAGCCCCCGCTTTGTCCGCCAGATATTGGCAGATCGCGGCGCTTTCGGTCATCCGCGCCGCGCCATCGGTGAAAAACGGGATCGTGCCCAGCGGATTTACTGCCAAAAATTCGGGCTCCAGCCAGCGCGGCGGAAACGGCAACGTGACCAGCTCATAAGCGAGGCCCAGTTCTTCCATCGCCCACAGCGCCCGAAAGCTGCGCGCATCGCGGCAGTGCCATAGCTTCATCGCCAATTGCCCGCTCACGCCAGCGCCGCCAGCCCCTGCATCCGCTTTAGATAGCGTGCCAGCACATCGATCTCCAGATTGACCTTGATGCCAGCCACCAGCGTGCCCAGCGTGGTGACCGAGGCGGTGTGCGGGATGATATTCAGCCCGAAATGCACGGTGCCATCGGCCTGATCGTCCACCGCGTTCACCGTGAGCGACACCCCATCGAGCGTAATCGACCCCTTCGGCGCAATAAACGGCGCAAGCGCCGGCGGTGCGGCAATCACCAGCCGCCAGGATCCGCCCTCGCGCTCCATCGACACCGCCTCGCCCATCGCATCAACATGCCCAGTCACAATATGCCCGCCCAGCTCATCGCCCAGCCGTAGCGCGGGCTCCAGATTAACCGGCGCGCCTTCCTGCCACAGCGCGGGCGCGGTGTGCGCGCGGGTCTCTCCCGAAACATCGACCGCGAACCACGCATCGCCAGTCATGCCGCCGCGATCCACCACCGTGAGGCACACGCCGGAACACGCGATCGAGGCCCCGATCGCGATCTTCGCCGGGTCCATCGCGCAAGCAATCGTCACGCGCGTGTCGCCCTGCAGCGCGATGCCGCTGATGCGACCCACTTCGGTAACGATTCCGGTAAACATGAACTTTCTCCTTTAACGCACCCGGTCGTAAACCCGCAGCGAATGCGGTCATAAACCCTCAGCGAACGCGGTCATAAACATCGAGCGTATCGCTGCCAAGTTCCCGCGAGTCCATCCGCCGCCAGCGCCCATGCGCATCGGCGAGGCTCCCCAGCCCAATATCGCCAATCGCGCTGAGCCCCGTGCCCAGAATGATCGGCGCGCGATACATCAGCAATCGGTCGACCAAATCAGCAGCAAGAAATGCCGCCGCCGCGCCCGCACCGCCTTCAACAAACAGATATTGCGCATCGCCAAACGCGCCCGGCGCGGCAATATCGGCCACGCCGCGCCAGCCCTGTGGCACATCACCACGCGTCAGCACCCAGCGTTCAGGGCTGCGTGCCTCCAGCCCCGGTAGCCGCACATTCAGTCGCGGCGCATCGGCGCGCAACGTGCGGCCCCCCGCCAAAATCGCATCGGCGCGCGCGCGCATCGCATGGGCATGTGCCCGCGCCTCTGGTCCCGTAATCCATTGGCTAGATCCATCGCCCATCGCGATTTTTCCATCGAGCGATGTGCCCAGCTTAAGTGTAATATGCGGACGGCCCACCCGCGCGCGCATCAAATACCCTTCGAGCGAATGAACGGCTGCAGGCGAATCAATCAGCTCAGCACGAATCCCAGCCGCGCGCAGCAGCGCCAGCCCCGCCCCGGCGGTGCGCGGATCGGGGTCCTCGCACCCCGCCACCACGCGCGCGATCCCCGCATCGCGCAGCAGCGCCGCGCAAGCCGGTCCACGCGCACTTTCATGCGCGCATGGCTCCAGTGTAACGTAAACTGTCGCACCGCGCGCCGCATCGCCCGCCTGCGCCAATGCCTCGGCCTCGGCATGAGGGCGGCCGCCCGCGCGGGTCCATCCGCGCCCGATCACGTGGTGATCACGAACTATCACTGCGCCCACGGCGGGATTGGGGCGGCTTAGCGGAAGCCCGCGCGCTGCGATGGCGGCGGCCGCATCCAGCCAATCGGAATCGCTGCGCACGCGGTCCCCGCGCTATTTGGCTGCAGGCTTGGCGGTCAGCCGCTCAAGCAAGGCGCGGTTGGCGCTGTCTTCGGCCTTTTTGAACGCGGCGCGTTCGGCTTTGCCGTCGTCATACATCTTTTGCGTGTCGATCCCGCTGGCCTTGCC
>JBBRXQ010000459.1:0-2627 GCA_038238515.1 Sphingomonadales bacterium
CAATAGCTCCTGGGTTCGGGCCATGGGTGGGAAATTTGTATACGGCCGCAAACAGCCTCGCCACTCAAGTAACCTTAGGCAGAAGTCAGCAAGATTAATCTGTCGGGCAAGAATATCCCCACGTAGTTGCACAGCGCGGCGTGTCTGTTCGCTGGCCCGCTGCCGAACTCGAAAAGCAACCGGCGGCTGCGCTCCAAATAGTCGGAGGCTGCGCTCCAAATAGTCGGAGGCTGCGCTGCGCAGCCCCTTGCTTCAACCGCGCAGAAGCGCAACAACAATGCTGCCGATCTATCGCTGCCGATTAGCGCGAAGGTTATGGGCAGGCCTTATGCATTGATGCAGAGACGGAGCTCCGCCCTAAAGCCACCTTTGATCAGATACTACGCCGTTCAGGGTTCCTCTTTGTCAACATCTTCTAGATTGGCTTGGGCAAACACGATCTCGATGTCACAATGTCTTGAGATAGTCTTCGAATCTGCGGCCCCTCTCGTGCCGGAAATGCTGACCGATTTAGTTGGTCTGTGTAATGCGATCTATGCGGAAGTTACGGAACTAGCATTTTGTTTCGCTCCATGCCGTCAGCAGCCAGATCGCATCGAACAGCGGTAAGCCCAAGGGACGAACAGTCCGTTGAGTAGTGTTTTCATGAAGGTCGAGATATCTGAGTTCCACAATGCCTGCGCTCCGAATGGATTGACGAAGCAAAGGCAGATACAAATTTGCCCTGTCGCTTTCATCCGTTCAGCGTAAGACTGCCCGCAGCGGCAAAGCTTCAAATATCCTGAGCCGCGCCGATGCGTTGCTTGCCGATCTGCCGCCAACCGACGCGGCGGTGCTTGAGGAACGCGGCTGGATTGCGGCGGGGCGCTGGACGCTTCAGCCTGATACGGCGACATCCGCGGTGCAGACCAAGCGCGGGTGTGCCGAATTCGACAAGGCGCTCAGCGGCGATCCGGCGCGCCAAGGGGCCATGCTGAGCCAGCTGATCTGCGCGAAGAACCAAGGCGATGACCTCATCTGGACCGACGTCAAACCTGCTGATGCAATCCTGGTTTTGCGGCAGGCGCTGACGCAATTGCATATGACGCGCTTTTCCCCAGCCATCGCGCGCGACGCGGCGCTACTCAAAGTACATTTGCTCGGACGGTTGGGCGATGCGGTTTGTTATGCTGGCGACCGCCCCGCCGCGTTGGGGCCTTACCGCGCGCAGGAAGCGGTCGTGCGAGCGTGGCTTATTGCAATTGATCGACACCAAGCTCGTCAGTCAGCCATAGCCGCGCCGTTGGCCAGCGGCGCTTAACCGTTGAGACTGACGTATCGAGCATCACCGCAATCTGGTCTATCGGCAAACCAACGAAGAAGCGCAATTCGACAATCTGAGCAAGATCGGGCGCTTCGCGCTCGAGCCGGGTCAGCGCAGCATCAAGCTGCTTCGATTTCGATATTAGAGGCAATATCACTGTCTAAGAAAATTTCAGGCGCCCGGCGTTTGGCGCGGCGGCGGCTCCGCACGGCGTCAAGCATTGCCTGACGCATGATGCGGGCGCTGGTTGCAAAAAAATGTTGGCGGTCGTTCCAGCTCATCCGTTCGAGTCTGACGATCCGCAGCGCGGCTTCGTGACGAGTTCGGTCGGTTGCAACGTGAGTGCCGGCGCATCACGCCGCAGCATCCGGGCCGCTGCCGCGCGCAATTCCGTATATAGTTCGGCGAGCTGGGTGTTCGGATCGACCAATGCCTCGTCCTTTCGTGTTAGTACCGCCGCATTTTCCTAAAGCGCGTTGGGTTGTTCGATGGTCGGCCCCCAAAAATTGATGCGTGCTAATCCTTAATGCATCGTGGCCTCCATCGCCAGTGTCGGCCCGAGGAGGTGCATAGCGCAATCCGCTAGCGGCAAGTGGGCTGTAACAGCTTCCCATGCCGGTGGGCGGTATTCCAACGAGTACGCGGGCAGACAGCCGCCAGTCGCCATTTCGCTCAATTTTGGGAAGGCGTAGTTATCCAGACTGGCGAGCCACTGGCGGGCATAGACCGTACTTTTCCAGCCAGCCTCATTCTCGGTGTGGTATTGTCGGGCGGCAACAAGAAACGTTACTTTTGATGCGGATTCGTCCTTGTTCTCTGTGAGAACGTCGCGCTGGTCCACCTTAACCGCCTTGCGCAGGCCGGTCGCTTTGTGGCGGACCTCTGCCAGTGTCAGCAACTTGGCACTACCAAGACCAATATCCTGCCGCTTGCCATCGCGCTGTAGACGCAAAAGCCATTAGGCCCCGCCCCGTTTATCACCTTTCAGGAAAAGCTCATCGCCATCCTGATAGGTGCCGGGATTCGTCAATGTCGCCTTGACTGCCAACGCTGTGAGTTTGCCCATCACTTTACCCCCACATTACCTCCGCAATTGCATCTGGCTGCAGGCAAACCACGACAGACGCACGCGGGCGATAGCAGGGGTGAAACACTAGGTTTTCCCCGATTCACACGGTCATTCGTGGATGCTGGCGGATAAGCTGGTGGTGGACAGGGGTGGATTCGAACCACCGTACGCTCGCGCGGGCAGATTTACAGTCTGCTGCCATTAACCACTCGGCCACCTGTCCACACCAGTTCTGCCGGTGCGGGGTAAACCCCG
>JBBRXQ010000460.1:0-2621 GCA_038238515.1 Sphingomonadales bacterium
CGTACGACGACCCGCGATGGATCCGCTCGCAATCGCACATCCGATTGGTGCAGCTTCAGCACGCAGCTGGTCGGTGGCGCTGAATAGCATAAGTTGCATGGTGGAAGGCAAGGACCGATTCCGCCCCACGATTGCGGTTGACGCCGGTCGGGATCAAGCCATCAAAACATTCACCGCTTTCAACATCGGCCACCGCAACGGCAAGCTCGTTTTTCCCCAGAAACCAGCGATAAGTGTTAACTGCGCGGTCAGACCAGAGCCGGTTGCCGGTCGCACCGAATGCTGCATCACAGGCATCGATTGTTGCCCAAGCCTCGATCGGTTGCTGATCAAACGGCAGAGGGAGAGCATAACGCCGCCCAAAGCTGTCGCTGCCAACGGCGCGAAAGTGACCATCCAAAGAAGCCTGCTGCGCCATCAGCCATGTCAGCGTGGAGAGGCCAATGTCGACAAAATCAGCTCGGCCAAGTTTATGTCCAGCGCGAAGTAGCGCTTCGGGAAGGCGGGCATTGTCATATGCGAGTTCCGGTTCAAACCAGTCCCATCCGGGCCTGCCTTGGTCATGCAAATGCCTGCACAATGTTTCCGCCCAATCGATAACATCGCCTTCGAAGTCTGGATCGCCCGTGGCAAGGGCGCCTAGCATCATAAATGCTTGTGTTCGCGGGCTCTGTAGGGCCGACAGCGGCTCGCGCGCCCGATCAAATAGCGCCCGCGCCCATGCGGCCAGCTCAGCATCATGTGGCTGCGCGGCTGTTACGCCAAGCGCCCACAGTGTGCGGCCGCAACTGTCGTCGGATCCGACATCTTCGAGCCAGTTCCGTTGGTAGCTCATGAAATTACGGAATCGCCCATTTTCAGGATTCCATGCCTGTTCTACGAATGCCGCATAAGCTGTCCGCAAATGCGGCGCGACATCGCTTGGCAACTTTGCAAACAGCATAAGCGCTCTGGCATTGTCATCAATGCAATAACCGTGTGCGCGGTCGGGCACGCCAAATATGCTGTGCTGCAATATGCCCGTGCCATCGCTCATACGCTCAATCGCATTCAGGGGCAGCGCGCAAGGAATGTTGGGTTGACGCAGCGGGATTGGATAAGCGGTTGTGCGGGCAGCAACTTGCTCAAACCGCGCCATTGATGCTTCGGCAAGGCGCGGCCAGATCATTGTGCGGCCTAGCGCATAGGTTTTTTTCCGCATCGCCATCATTGCGATTGGATCGCCAAGCAGCGCGATGATGTGATCGGCAAAGCCGGTTGTATCGCGGAAATCCACCAAATGCCCGTATCCGCCGCTGAGTAATTCTTTGGCATGGACATAAGGCGTTGAGATAACTGGCTTTCCGAGGCCAACAGCATATGCCAGCGTTCCCGACGTCACCTGCGCCGGATTGAGATAGGGCGTAACGTAAATGTCGGCAGCAGCGAGGTAGTCGAGGATGTCATCGGTGGCGAAAAACGTGTTGATGAAACGGACATGAGCCGAAACGCCTAAATCTTTGGCCAAATTGATCAGCGATGTCCGATAACTCTCGCCCTTCGCCCCTACGGCGTGTGGATGCGTTGCGCCAACGACCAAATAAAGTGCATCGGGATTGCGGGCGACCACCGCCGGCATCGCGGCGATCACGGTTTCAATCCCTTTCCCGGGCGATAACAGCCCGAACGTCATGATGACATCGCGGCCAGCCAGGCCAAGTTTCGCCTTCATCGGGGCTGTATCGGTAAAGGGGCGGTCAGGAATGCCATGCGCGATCACCGCAATCTGTGCGGGATCGGCGTCATAACATTCGATCAAGATGCGGCGACCTTCTTCGGCCATGACAATGATCGTCTCGCAGCGATCCACCAGCGCCTGAGTCACCCGGCGTTGGTCGCGGTTAGGCTCTGAAAGCACCGTGTGAAGCGCGACCGCAACGGGCACAGTCAACCGGTCGATGAGGGTCAAAATATAGTCTCCGGCTTTGCCGCCGAAAATGCCGAATTCATGCTGCACCCAAACCATGTCCGGCGCACCGGCCGCGATTGCGCGTGCGCCTTGGCGATAACTTTCGATGTCGTCTTGGTCGATGATCCCCGTGACTGTTGCAGGATAGGCATAATTCGGTCCGTCATTCATCGCCCACAGATCGATGGTTACGTCGGGAAATCTGTCACTGATCGCTTGAAAAATATCTGTGGTATAGGTGGCAATACCGCAGCGTCGGGGGAGCGAATTACCAATCAGCGCGATTTTGCGAACGCGGCGCGGCATTGGTGCTGCGTCACCGAATAGTTCTTCGCAATTATCCAACACTGCGTGGTTTCGGAAAGACAGTCGTTCCATCGATTTTCTCCGCAATCGGTTCCGCCAAGAAACCGGGCCGGCCTTTGCATGATGCCAATTGGTCAACTGACCGACAAAGGCAGTTGTTCCATCGATTTTCTCCGCAAACGATTTTGCCAAGAAATCGGCCCGGTTTTCGCATGATGCTCGTTGGCGAAATGACCGCCATCGCCGTCAGGGGCTAGGGCCGGAAATTACCTAGGCCCGGGTCGGCATTGCGTCTTCATCTGTCAGCCACGCAACTACCGAGAGCACAAGCGCCAACCCTGCGGCAATCCACAGGCCGCCTAAGCCA
>JBBRXQ010000461.1:0-2616 GCA_038238515.1 Sphingomonadales bacterium
GGGCGAATCCATTCATCAAGAAATGCGAATATCGGGTGAGGGCGCGTTGTGCAAATGTCCTAGCGTTTAGGCATCCGGCGGATCGGCCACATGCATCGATGCCGGATAGCTCAGCTGGGCAAAGCCCAATTCGATCTCGCGGAGCACAATGTCTGCCGCATACGATGGCGCGCGTGATGAAGCGGTGCACAGCGCCAGGATCATCGGCCTCAGCACGGCATCGGATATCTTGGTGAACGCCAGCAAGCCGCGCCGCACCTCGGTGGTCACATCGATCGAGGTCAAGATCCCGATCCCCACGCCTTGCAGCACCAGCGAGGTGATCATCTGGATATTGTCCGAAGTGGCTACCTTGTTCAGCTCAAGCCCCGTCACGCTTTGCAGCACGGTCACTTGCTGACACACCGCCAGCGGTTCAACCGGCGCGATCAACGCGGTGCCCTCGCAGGCCGAAAACCGCACTTCGTCATGCGCGCTTAGCGGATGACCCACCGGCGAGACAAGGCCCAGAACCACTTCCACAAAAGCGCGAACGGTGATCCCGCGAAACGATTGCGGCTCAAAAAATATTCCGAAATCAACCTCGCCGTCCAGGATCGCGGCGCGCACGGCGGTGTTATTCAACACGCGCACCCCGATGGTGATGCCGGGATACTGGCTGTGAATCCGCTGGATCACCGATGGCACATATCCCTTGGCCAGCGCATCGATCACCGCAATTTCAACATGCCCGCGCTTCAGCCCGCGCAAATCCTCGATCTGGGCGCGCACATCGACCAGACTCTTTTGCCAGCGCCCGCCTGACGCCATCAGAATCTCGCCCGCAGCGGTCAATCTCAGGCCGGTGGGCAACCGTTCAAACAGCGGCATGCCCCATTCGGCTTCGACATTCAGGATCTGGCGATCAATCGCGGAGGCGGAGACATTGAGGACATCGGCAGCCTTGCGGATAGAGCCGAGCCGCCCGACCACCATGAAGTAACGCAGAAATCGGGAAAACGTCGGCATGCACCACTCTAATTTTTGCAACAGGCTGTCGGATTCATTGCATTTGATGCGATCAAGTCAAGCCCCTACCCCAAGGTTTAATCAAAGCTGCCGCCCCCAATTTTCTCGCGCGCCGATTTGGCAAGTGGGAATCATTAGGGCAAAGACAGTGTCTAAAAATGGCAAGTGTCAGGCAAACTGACCGGAACGCCGGGGGGAGTTCAAAGAACCATGCTTAACGAACAGGGGCAAAAAATGACGGAAAAATGCACAGCGGCAAACGCTGAACAAGACTCACAAACGAACGGTATCGCGCGCCAAGTCCGGATTGCGGGCATTCTGGCCAGCTTGCTGAGCTGCTCAGCGCTGGCATCGCCAGCTTGGGCGCAAGCAGAGCCGCAGGCTAATGAGGCTGCTGCACCGGCAAAGGACGAAATCGTGGTTGTCGGCGCGCTCAATGCGCTGCCGCTCAAAGATGTCGGATCGATTTTCGGCTTTGACAAAACCCTGATTGAAACACCGCGCTCCGCCTCGACTATCTCGAAGGAGCAGATTGAGCGCTTTGGCATTACCGAGATTTATGACCTCGTCTCGCAATCGCCGGGCGTGTTTACCAACTCGTTCTTCGGCGTCGGCGGCGCGCTTGATATTCGCGGCACACCGGGCGAAACCTACTTTCGCGGCGTGCGCCGTCTGGACAACCCCGGCAACTATCCCACGCCGATTGCTGCGTCTGATCGCATTGATATTGTGCGCGGTCCGGCCTCGCCGATCTACGGCCCGTCAAAAACCGGCGGCTATATCAATTTTGTGCCCAAGTCGGCGCGTGCCGCTGGCGGCAAATATCTAACCTCCCCCGAGGGCGAGCTTTCCTACACGACCGGCAGCTGGGCGCGAAATGTCCTAACAGCGCAAGTGCGCGGGCCGGGCAAGTTGGGCGGGCAAGAGTTCGGCTATAGCCTTTATGGCCAGATTGAAGATTCGGGCAGCTATTATCGCAATATGTCAACCCGGCAGTCGATCGTTCAGGCGGCATTTGATGCTGACATTGCGCCAAATTTACGCATTGACTTCGGCGGTATGTATCACAATTTCAAGGGCCAGCAAAATGGCGGGTGGAACCGCGTAACCCAGGATCTGGTGGACAACGGCAACTACATCACCGGCGCTGCAAAACCGCTTGATACCAACGGTGACGGTCAGATTTCGCATAGCGAATCAGCAGCGGCAAATGGCGGTTTCGGACTCAATCCGTTTGGCAGTGCATTTTGCTCAAGCCCGCCATTCGCGAATCCTTTTGGCGGTTTGAACGATGCCTGCCTTGCATCGCTTTACCCGGATAACGGTCTCACCGGCGTCGGCACTGCCAAATTAAGCCGCCGCGACACGCTGACTGCGGTGAACGATAAACTCAACAACGTCGCCAAGACCGGGTATTTCGATATCATCTTTGATGGCGGCAATGATCTCGAAATCAAGAACCAGTTTTTTTACGACGGATACACGCACCTAAGCGAAAATCAGTATGGCTTTTCCCAGTTTCATGATTCGTGGGTCATCGAAAACAGGATCGTCGTTGCAAAGAAGTTTACCAACGATGTGGGTAAATTCTCATTCCAGCTGTCACCA
>JBBRXQ010000462.1:0-2609 GCA_038238515.1 Sphingomonadales bacterium
CCGTTCACCGGGTCGAAATCGATCCCCGGTGCGGTCGCTACCCCTGTTTCCTCCAGCAGCCGCGTGCAAAACGCCAGGCTGTCATCGGTCAGGTGGCCAATATCGGCATAAACGTAAAATGCGCCGTCGGGCGGTGCAATCCGCGCGAGGCCCATCGCGGGCAGCGCGCCCAGCAGCAGATCGCGGTTGCGCGCATATGTTTCGATATGGCCGTCCAGCTCGTCCCCGCAATCAAACGCGATCAGCCCGGCGTGCTGGCTCAGCGAAGGCGGGGTGAGAAACAGATTGCCCATCCGCGCGCGCGCCTGCTCGATCAGCGCGGGCGGAACCACCAGCCAGCCCAGCCGCCAGCCGGGCATGCTGAAGTATTTGGAAAAGCTGTTGACCACCAGCGCTTCGGGGCAAATCGCCAGCACTGATACTGCCGCTTCGCCATAAGTAATGCCATGATAGATTTCGTCAGACACGATGTGGATGCCGCGCTGCTGGCAGATCGCTACGATCGCGGCCAGTTCATCGGGCGCGATCACTGTGCCGGTGGGATTGGCCGGGCTCGCCAAAATCAGGCCGTCTGGCGCGGGATCAAGCGCGGCCAGCGCCGCTGCTGTGATCTGATAGCGTTCGTCTGGCCCGCATTCCAGCTCAACCGGCTCCATAAACAGCGCGCGAACATTGTTGCGATAGGCAACATAGCCCGGCCGCGCCATCGTCACCCGCGCGCCCGGCGCAAAGCGCAGCGATAGCGCCATCACCAGCGCGGGCGATGCGCCGCATGTCAGCACCACCTGATCGGGCGCAATTTCCACCCCGGCGGTTTCGCGGTAATAGCGCGCGATCCGTTCCTTCAGCGGGCGGCTTTCCCAATATCCCGCCACATCGCTGTCGAGCACCCGCCGCGCTTCGGCGAGCGCCAGCGCGGGCGCTCCGGTAGAGGGCTGGCCAAATTCCATCCGGACCACGCTGCGCCCTTCGGCAAACAGGCGCTGCGCCAGATTGGAAATGGCAATGGTGTGAAATGGTTCGAGCCGGGCAATCATGCGTCAGGCCCTTAGCACCGCCTCAGCGTGTGATCAAAGCGGCTGGAAAAACCACAACATTGACATCGCAGCACCGCCGCGCGAGCTTTGCGATAAGCGCGGGCACCCAAACCCGCACCGCGCATTCAGGAGAGCACCCGACCATGGCCAGCATTATCAGCGAGCTTGAAGCCAAACCGATCGCCACCGGCCCTGCGCTGGGCATCACCGCCGCTGTGATTGTCGCCCTGATCGGGTTTATCGTGCTGGGCGCGTGGCTCCATGTTGCGCCGCTTTATGCTGGCTTCTTGTTTGTTTGGCTGTGGTCCACACTCGATGAGATGAATTTCAAGGCGCTCGCACCTTCGCTCGTCGGCGCGCTGGCAGGCACCGGGATGAGCTATTTGCTGCAACTGGGCGCACACACTGCCAACGTTCAGTTTATCGTGCTGGCGCTTCTGCTGATGATGATCGCGCTGTTCTGCGTCATCGCAAAGCGGCTGCCCTATCTTTGCAATGCCAGCACCATGCTGTTCATCACCGTGCTCAATGCGCCGCCAGTGCAACAGCATGAGGATTTCCGCGCGATCACCGCCGCCATCGTGCTCAGCGTGCTGTGGTTCGGCGGGATCACCTGGATCATCGGGCGGGTGATTGCGGGGCGCGCCGCGCCTGCGTGATCAAACCGCTTTTAACAACTGGAGACGGTAACTGCCGGCGATGGGTTATAAATCTGGGTTAGATCGCGATCATCGCGCACAAACAGCGCGGCCTCTTTGCGGATGACCGTGCTGCTGACCACGCCCTGAAAAAACAGCGGCTTGTAGTTATAAGCGACTTCAACAAACATGATCGCCGTGCCTACGTCAGCGGTCATCGGGCTGGTGCCTTGGCCCATGCCCTTAAACGCCGTGCCAGTCGCGCCGGTGCCCTGCGGGCCATAACGCGAAGCGTAAGTATTGCTGCCAGAGCATCGCTGCCATTGGATCCATTGGCCGCCCGATGCATTGGTCTGCAAGCTTGACAGGATAATCCGGCCACGCGTGGTAAAGGATAGGTCTTCGACCGGAAATCTCCCGCCGATGAATACCTGGTTTACATCGAATTCGCGGAACTGAGGCGCGCTGTTCACTTGGTTGAGCTTAGCGCGGCTAGCGTTATCGGCCACCGTGATCGCCAATTGATTAAGCCGCATGTGCGTGACCGAAAGATTGATCACCTCGCCGCCGGTCAGCGCCAACGCCATCACAAATGGCATCGAAAGGCCTAGCTCGACTACGGCTACCGCGCTCTGGTCACAGCCGATCCGCCGAAGCATCGTGCGTGCCCAGCTCATGTGCACACCTTTACGCCGGTTCGCGTCGCCTGCGTGGAAAACGGCTGGTTCTGCAGCACTGTTGCCGCATTGATCGTTTGTGACTTTGGAAGTCCCCAGAAAGTAGCGATCTGAAACAGCTGCGTATACTTCACGCTTACAGTATAAAGCACAATGTCATTTGCGCCTCCAAGGCCGCTTTGGCCCATATCGGCATCCCAGGTTGCGTTGCTGTTCATATCGGTGAAGCATTCACCACTATTGCGCACGCCATTTCC
>JBBRXQ010000463.1:0-2604 GCA_038238515.1 Sphingomonadales bacterium
CGCACCTCGTTTGAAAGCCTAGCCGGCGCGAAACAGGCGATTGTACACGTGTACAACGCGGTCTCGCCGCTATGGCGTCAGGTTGTGTTCGGCATGGATCAGGCCGAGATCAAGGAAATTGCGCGCGCCGGGGCCACCTTCCTGCGCGATCAGGCCGCGCGCTTTCCGCAGACCGACTGGCACTTTGAATATAGCCCAGAAACCTTCTCCACCGCCGAGCTCGATTTCAGCATCGCCTGCTGCGAAGCGGTGATGGACGTGCTCCAGCCGACAATCGAAAAGCCGATCATCCTAAATTTGCCCGCCACGGTCGAGGCCGCCACGGCCAATATCTACGCCGACCAGATCGAATATTTTTGCCGCAATCTGCCGGGGCGCGAGAAAGCGGTGATTAGCCTCCACACGCACAACGATCGCGGCACCGGTGTGGCCGCCGCCGAGCTGGGCCTGATGGCCGGGGCAGACCGCATCGAAGGCTGCCTATTTGGCAATGGCGAGCGCACTGGCAATTGCTGCCTCGTAACACTGGCTCTTAATATGTACACACAAGGCATTGATCCAAAGATAGATTTTTCTGACATCGACGATGTGATCCAGACAGTTGAGTACTGCAACCAGTTGCCCGTTCACCCGCGCCATCCCTATGGCGGCGAGCTGGTGTTCACCGCATTTTCCGGCAGCCACCAAGATGCGATCAAGAAAGGTTTTGCTGCGCGCGAAACCCGCAACGACGAGCTTTGGGCTGTGCCCTATCTGCCGATCGATCCCGCCGATCTGGGTCGCAGCTATGAAGCAGTGATCCGGGTCAATTCGCAAAGCGGCAAAGGCGGCTTTGCCTGGGTGCTCGAGCAGGACCAGGGCCTCAAACTGCCCAAGAAAATGCAAGCGCATTTCAGCCGTCATGTGCAGGATCTGGCGGATGAACTGGGCCGCGAATTGCAGGCAGACGATATCTGGGGGGTCTTCCGCAAGGCATACCGCCTTGAAGGCGAGCAGCGCTTTCAGTTGATCGACTATGAAGAAGCCCGCGCCGGGGATGGCACGCGAGTGTTTGCTGGCAAGATTGCGGTGGACGGCACCGAGCAATCGGTCAGCGGGCGCGGCAACGGCCTGATTTCCTCCGTAGTCGCCACCTTGAACGATGGTTTTGGCATCGCGCTCGATGTGCGCGACTATACGGAGCATGCGCTCTCCACCGGCAGCGATGCGCGCGCCGCCGCATATGTCGAATGCGCACTGCCCGATGGGCGCGTGGTTTGGGGCGTAGGCATTGATGAGGATGTCGCGACCGCCAGCGTCCGCGCAATCGTCAGCGCCGCAAACGCGGCAAGCTGATCGCAAAAACAGCGCAATCTCCCGCTTGGCTTGTCGGCTCGGCTTTGCCATACTGCCCAAAGCGGTCCGATAGAGGCCCAGCCAAGCGGGAGTGACCATGGCCGAAGCAATCATCGAACCCAATCTGCCGATCATCGATCCGCATCACCACTTGTGGGATTTGCGGCCAGTAATCCCCGCTTTTCCCCAGCCCCATCATCCATTCGTCGAAGCGTTGGTTCCCGTTGCGTACTACACTTTTGACGAACTCCATGCCGAGGTTCAGTGCGGGCACAACATCGTCAGCACCGTGTTTATGGAATGCGGCGCGTTTTACCGCGCCGGGGCCGATGCGGCGATGAAGCCGGTGGGCGAGGTCGAGTTCGTCAATGGCGTGGCGGCGCAAGGCGCGAGCGGACTCTATGGCAACTTTCGCCCCTGCGCCGCGATCATCGGCCATGCCAATCTGATGCTGGGTGACGGCGCAGCGGCGGTGCTCGAAGCGCTGGTCGCCGCTGGAAATGGGCGTTTTCGCGGCATTCGCCACAGTTCGGCATGGGACGCGGATGCAACCGTGCTTGGCGCACCATTTCATGCGCCCGAAGGGCTCTTGGCGAGCGATGACTTTCGCATCGGCTTTGCACATCTGGGCAAAATGGGGCTAACTTTTGATGCTTGGATGCTTGAGCCGCAATTGCAGGATCTCATTGATCTGGCGCGCGCCTTCCCGGATCAGCCGATCGTGCTCGATCATTGCGGAACCCCGCTCAATATCGCCAGCTACAAAGGCATGCTGCCCGCTCGGTTCGATGAATGGCGCACCAAAATTAAAACGCTGGGTCAATGTCCAAATGTGTCAGTAAAGCTGGGCGGACTGGCGATGGCGTTTTGCGGTATGCCCGAGCAAGGCCCCGCTGCCGGGTTCGGCTCAGAGGCGCTCGCCGATATGTGGCGACCTTATATTGAAACCTGCATCGAAGCATTTGGGCCTCAGCGCGCGATGTTTGAAAGCAACTATCCGGTTGATCGCTGGGGCGCTGACTACGCAACCTTGTGGAACACGTTCAAGCGGCTCGCTGCCGGGGCCTCCGCCGATGAAAAGCATGCTTTGTTCGCGGGCACGGCGGCGCGGGTCTATGGGATCGAGCATGTGCTTCCGCCTGCCTGAATATTGCCCCTTTTGCTAGCCTAGCCCCCTTTGACACTTGGGCAGCGACACAATAAGCGTCTCCTTAATCGATCGTTTAAACTCCCGGAGAGAGCTGTCATGCCGCTGCCCACCTTGTTCAA
>JBBRXQ010000464.1:0-2602 GCA_038238515.1 Sphingomonadales bacterium
GTCGAGCTCGATCAGCTTGAACGCCGAGCGGCTGCGCCAGCCATCGGCCTTCGCCTGTTTGACATAAGGATCGTTGATCTGGCGCGCGAGCCAGCGGTTTGACGAAGCAGTGCGCCCCTTCGTGGTCTTGACCCGTTCGCCCGGATCGCGGCCAGAACGGCTCATTGCGCACTGCTCATGAGTTAGCTTCGCGCTTGGCTGCGCGCAGAGAGGCGCGGCCCCGGTCGCCGTTGCCGTTGGTCGCCATCAGGCTGCGCAAAATGCCCTCGCGGATGCCGCGATCAGCGATGCCCAGCCGCTCGGCGGGCCAGATGTCGCAAATGGATTCGAGGATCGCGCAGCCAGCCACCACCAGATCGGCGCGGTCGCGCCCGATGCACGGCACGGCAACGCGGCCGGCATAGGATAGGCTCGCCAGCCGCTGGCTTACCTCGCGCATCGCAGCAGCGGGCACTATCACGCCATCGACCGCGCGGCGATCGTATTGCGGCAGATCGAGATAGAGGCTGGCAAGCGTGGTCACCGTGCCGCTGGTGCCCAAGAGCCGCAGCGAGCCGCCCTCGCGCTCTGGCGCGATCCGGCCTGCGAAATCGGCAAAGTCTGCATCCACCCGCGCGCGCATTTCGGCATAAGCGGCGCTACGTGCTTCGGGCGAATCCGCAATATCGCCCACCACCTCGGTGAGCGAAACCACGCCCCACGGAACCGATTGCCAATCGAGAATGCGGGGCGCGGCCTCGGTGGTATCGACCAGAACCGCTTCGGTCGAGCCGCCGCCGATGTCGAAAATCATCGCGGGGCCGTCGCCATGTTCAAGCAGGATGTGGCAGCCCAGTACGGCCAGCCGCGCTTCTTCCTGCGCGGTGATTATATCGAGCCGAATCCCAGTTTCTTGATAAACGCGCTCGATAAAATCCGCGCCATTGGTGGCCCGGCGGCAAGCCTCAGTCGCAACCGAGCGGGCGAGATTGACATTGCGCTTGCGCAGTTTCTCCGCGCAAATGCGCAGTGCGGCGAGCGCGCGGTCCATTGCCGCATCCGAAAGGCGGCCTGATTGCGCCAATCCTTCGCCCAGCTTTACCGCGCGGCTAAACGCGTCGATCACCATGAAGTGATCGCCAGCGGGACGCGCGATGAGCAGGCGGCAATTGTTAGTGCCAAGATCGATTGCAGCATAAGCCTGCCGATGCGCCGGGGGCGGTTTTTGCCAGAAATGTTCGCGCGCATAAGAGACTGCAACTGGATCCGCTGCATCAAAATCTGGGCGCGACTGGCCCGTGGGGACGCCGACGGCAACGGCTGGAGCCGGCGCTTGGCCAGTATCAGGCTGCCGGAGCATATGCCCCTTGTTCTGGCCAGAGCCCTGATCCTGTGCACTCGTCGGCGGATCAAACTCCGCCATGACTTGAAATTCGCTTGTGTTCTCCCGCCCGGATAATGCCCGGCGGGTACTTGACATCAAGCCTAGCGATAGAGCGGGCTTGGGGCAAGGTGTTACGATGATTTGGGTAGGATTCACCACCTTGACTTGACTAACAGCCAAACCTAAAGCGCCGCATTCTGGTGCCCCGTCGTCTAATGGTAAGACTACGGATTCTGATTCCGTCTATCGAGGTTCGAGTCCTTGCGGGGCATCCAGGCGCGCTAGAGCATTGCCTCGCGCTGCAAGTTAAAAGCTCAACTGGATCCGCGTCGCAGCACGATTGTAAAATCAGGAATGGGCGCTCTTGGTGGATATCGATTCAAACAATGGTGGCTCTGAATCTGGTTCGGGCGGGTCGTTCGGTGATGATCCGATCTCGGCGCTGATCGCGCGGGAGGGGCTTGGCCCATCGTACCGGGCAATCGCTGATGGGCCATGGCGAGAGATCGCGGGCCGCATAGCCGCGCTCGCGCGCAAGAATGCGCGGCCGGTAATCATCGGGATCAATGGGTCGCAGGGCAGCGGCAAGACCAGCTTGTGCCGGTTTATCGAGCTGATTTTGGAACGCGAGCATGCGATCAAGGCCAGCACATTATCGATCGACGATCTCTATCTGACCAAGGCCGCGCGCCAGTCTCTGGCTGCCGCGGTGCATCCCTTGCTGGCGACGCGCGGGGTTCCGGGCACGCACGATATTGCGCTGGGGGCGGCGGTGTTGGAGGCATTTTTGGCCGGGGAGCCTGACTTGCGGCTCCCTCGGTTTGACAAAGCGCGCGACGACCGCGAACCTGCTGATCGCTGGCCAGTGGCCTCAGCGCCGCTCCATGTCTTGCTGTTTGAGGGGTGGTGTGTAGGAGCGCCGCCTCAGTCAGTCGAGGCACTGAATGCGCCGGTGAACGCGCTGGAGGCGAACGAAGATCGGGACGGACATTGGCGGCGTTTGGCCAATGATGCGCTGGCCGGGCCTTACCGGGCGCTGTTTGACCGCATCGATATGCTGGTAATGCTGGTTGTACCGGGATTTGAAGCGGTCTTGGCGTGGCGCGAGTTGCAGGAGCAAAAGCTGCGCGAGCGAGCCTTGCATGAGGGAACTGGCGGCGGCATGACATCTGCCGAGATTGGCCGGTTTGTGGCGCATTATGAGCGGCTGACGCGGCATATGCTGGCGGTGATGCCGCA
>JBBRXQ010000465.1:0-2576 GCA_038238515.1 Sphingomonadales bacterium
ACGACCCACGAGCCGCTATTCCGCGCAACATTCTTGCACAAAAAAAGGGGAGCGGATTTCTCCGCTCCCCGATCCTTGTATGGATTAGTGACCGTGGATCAGTTGCCTGAGCCTGGACCGTAAGTGATTTCAACGCGGCGGTTCTGCAGCTCACGCACACCATCTTCTGTTGGCACGCGGTTGTTTGCCTCGCCAAAGCCGGTGCTGCTAATCCCGCCTTCGGGGATACCGTGGCCGGTGAGATAGCCGCGCACTGCAACGTTGCGACGCTCAGACAGACCCTGGTTATACTTGGTTGAGCCCGAACGGTCAGCATACCCTGCCAGCATGACGGGGACGCTGTTGCAATTGCCGTAAGCCGCAACGGCGTTATCGAGAATTGAGCTTGCCTCGGGTGTGATATCCGACTGATTCCAATCGAAGAACACGATGTATGGACCAGTGTTGCACTGGACCACTGGGGGTGGCGGCGGAAGGGGAGGCGGCGGAGGAGGAGGCGGCGGTGGCGGTGGTGGCGCCGCTGGCATTGGTTCAGCAGGACGACCGCCAAAGTTATAGGCCAGCGTGCCCAACACCGAATGGGTGCGCAGACTTGAATTCAGCGGCGTTCCATCACGCGCTGTGAATTTCACGCCTTCAACGTTGAAGTAACGGTATTTTACGCCGATATCCCAATGGCTGTTAAGCGGAGCACGGATGCCGCCGATTGCCTGCCAAGCAAACTTGTCTTGCCGATCATTAATCAATGTCGCGTTCGAAAATCCCGAGCGCACCACTTGGTTGATCCGAGTATAACCAGCACCGCCGCCGCCATAGACTTGAAGTCCGTTATCCGAACCAAAATCAAGCAGGGCATTACCCATGATGCTCGCTGCAGACACTTCGCCGCCTACCCGGCCATTTTGCAGGCCAGCGTAGATCGGCGAACCGATCAGCAGGTTATTCTTCACGCGGCGATAGCTGCCTTCAACTTCGAGACGAAGGAAACCAGTATCATAGCCGATGATCCCGCCGGCATCATATCCGGTTTTGGTTTCAACGCGTCCGCCCGGCTGACCGGAAGGGAGGCGATAGCGATCAGCAGTCGCCACGACGGCACCAAAATCGCCTTCGATATAGACCGCCTTCTCTCGCGCAAATGCCGGAGTGGCTAGCGCGCTGGAAGCGAGCGCCAACCCAATAAGAATTTTTCTCATACTTTCATCCCTGTGTCAGTGGATCACATTCAAATATTTGAATATGAGTTTTTTTATATCTTCGCCGCAAACACGCTAAGCCCGGCAATTTCTGCTGGTTATTATCGCGTTCATGCCAGCGTATAACTTCGTCTTCTGAAGGATGTTCCATCAGTCTTTAAAAAATATTGTGCCTTATATTTTGGATGTCACGAATTGCTCAACTTATTGTTGAGTGAGGCCGCTATTATCAGGTCAATATGAACAGGAGCTGCGCGAGCGGCTACGCGCCGATCATCGCGGCTTCGGCAGCGCTGCTCAAAGGGCTCGCGCTGCGACCCCTCGCTCTGCCCGCGTTTCGCGGTGAACCATCAGCGCCTGACCGATCGCGGCCATGACGGTTTCAGGTTCAAACGGCTTGGTGATCAGAAATGCCGGCTCTGGCCGCTCGCCCGTCAGCAGTCGCTCGGGGAAGGCTGTGATGAAAATCACCGGCAAATCCATTGCAGAGAGGATATCCTTCACCGCATCAATGCCGCTTGATCCATCAGCGAGGCTAATATCGGCAAGCACCAGCTCGGGCTTGGTTTTGGCAGCGAGCGCCACAGCTTCGCCGCGCGTGCGCGCAATCCCGGCGATGGTGTGGCCAAGTTCCTTAACGATTGAGCTAATGTGCAAGGCGATGATCGGCTCGTCCTCGATGATCATTACATTGGCATGCAAGCTTTGTTCGATGGCGAGCCGGGCAGCAGCAATCCCAGCATTCACCTCTTGCGCGGTGCTCCCAAGAATTTCGGCTGTTTCTCCGATGCTGAAACCCTCGATCACGGTGAGGAGCAGCGACTGGCGGGTGCTCATGATCAAGCTGGTGACGATGCCCTCACCCCGGCCAAGTTCAGACATGCCGCGCCACAGGCGGTGAAACACCCGGTAAAGCTCAAGCCGGGGCGGCTTGGTCTCATCAAATTCTGCCGGCGCCAACAGCAAAGCCTCGAGCACTTCGCGCACGCCGGCATCACCCAAAGTTTGCGATCCGGTGAGGGCGCGGGCATACCGGCGCAAATAGGGAAGCTCGGGGCCCAAAGCTGCTGACAGTGACATATGTTCTCCGTATCGCGAAACAATCAAACCAGCGGGTAAGATAAATGTTCCATTCGCCGGAACGATTTTTTGTTTGGCGACTTATCATCATCGAAACGGAGTAGCGCGGGATGCCAAAGCCGAAAATACCCAAGGACTCACAAATGAATCAAGTTGATACCAGGTTTGACCCAGTTGCGACTGCTCTGCGGCGGATGCACGAAGCCGTTACGGCGGAACCCGTGCCAGATGATTTTTTGAAACTCCTTGACCAGATTGACGCCAAAATCACTGCGGCGAAGAAGCTCCAATGATTGATAC
>JBBRXQ010000466.1:0-2573 GCA_038238515.1 Sphingomonadales bacterium
GGCGAAGCGGTGCGCCGCACCGCTGACGAGAGCTCGGTTTCAAGTTTGTTCGATTGATTTGCGAGGTTCCGGTTCCTTTCCCGACGGGGGGAGGGACCGGGATACGATTTGATCAGCTTACGCGAAAGGGTTGGTGTGAAAACAAGGGCCAGCGTCTGCGCGCGCAAGCACCGCTTCATCTCCGAGGCAGATTCATTGCTGATCGCCCGGCAGTCTGGCTTGAGCTTGCGCCCCTATCGCTGCGATCGGTGCCGGCAATTTCATCTGACCAGCCGGACCAAGGGAAAACGGCGACCGCAAGAACTTGATCCCGCTTGACCGCGCCTCGCCGGGGGAGGAAGGCTAATGCCATGAACCTTGACCAAGATATCGCGCTTGCGCTGCGCCTGGCTGATGCCGCTGGCGCCGCTATCCGTCCCTATTTCCGCTCTGGGCTGATTGCCGAGCGCAAAGGCGATGCCACTCCGGTAACGCTGGCCGATCGCGCTGCCGAGGAGGCGATGCGCGCGATCCTGAAGGCCGAAGCGCCGCAGGACACGGTGATTGGCGAGGAGTTTCCGACCACAGCAGGCATATCGCGGCGCAGCTGGGTGCTCGATCCGATCGACGGAACCGCCGGTTTCCTAGCCGGGAGGGCGATGTTTGGCACGCTGATCGCGCTGGTGGTTGAAGGGTTTCCGGTGCTCGGCGTGATCGATCAGCCGATTGCCAACGAGCGCTGGCTGGGCGCGGTTGGGCGCAAAACCACGTTCAACGGCCGCGAGGTGCGCACCCGCGCCTGCCGCACGCTTGCCGATGCCACTTTGGCGACGACCGGGCCGCACTACTTCGACGATCACGAAGGCGCACATTTCATGGGTCTTGCCGCCAAGACTGATTATCGTCGCATGGTGATGGGCGGTGATTGCTATAACTATGCCATGCTCGCCACGGGCCAGCTCGACGTAGTGTGCGAGGCAAATCTTAAGCTGTATGATTGGGCGGCGCTGGTCCCGGTTGTGGAAGGCGCAGGCGGTACGATGTCAGACTGGAATGGTGAGCCGCTTCATGCCGGATGCGACGGCCATGTGCTTGCCGTGGGCGATCCGGCGCGGCTGGAAGATGTGGTTGAGGCGCTGGCCTGCGGGCATTGACCCGCTGGCCAGCACGCACACGTCAGGCCTTTACGCCCTCGCTGTTAAGCTGCGTGTAGTTTTCAATGCCCATTCGCGCGATCAGGTCGAACTGCTGTTCGATTTTGTCAACATGCTCTTCTTCACTTGCGAGAATGTAAGCGAAGAGATCGCGGCTGACAAAATCGTGCACGCTTGTGCAATAAGCAACTGCGTCTTTCAGCAGCGGCAACGCTTCAAGCTCAAGTGCATAATCGGCCTTTAGAATTTCTTCGACGCTCTCGCCCACGCGGATCCGGCCTAGCGCCTGAAAATTGGGCAGGCCGTCGAGGAATAGGATCCGGTCGGCAAGCTTGTCGGCATGCTTCATCTCGTCGATTGATTCGTGGCGCTCATATTCGGCCAGCTTGTTCACGCCCCAATTGGCGAGGATACGGTAGTGCAGCCAATATTGGTTGATGGCGGTAAGCTCATTTAGCAGAGCAAGGTTGAGAAACTCGATGACTTTGGCATCACCCTTCACGGCGTATTCCTTAAATTTACTGGCCTCAACCCGCGTATGGCCCGGAGGGCGCGGGCATGCAAGGTCAAGTCAGTGCCCGTTAGGCCGCGATAAGTTCACGCTCGGTCGCAACGATGTGCTGTGCCCTGATAAGGCACTGGCGGCACCGGGGCGCATGGCCAAGCTTTTGGTAAAGCGCTTCAGCATCGCCATTTTGGCCTCGTGCGGCGGTGCGCAGGTCATTTTCGCGGATGGCATTGCAGATGCAAACATACATTGACGGCGGCTTTCTTCGCGTGACGCACTTTTTGTAATGCGAAGCAGTCGCATTAGCAAGCCAAATTTGCCGAGTGTTTCGACCCGATCTTTGTTTTGCCACGATCGCAGGCGGGCAAGGCCCTCATGCTCAGGTTATTGCAATCGCAATGCAGCGCAGCTAACTGTGCACCAGCATCAAGAGCTGGGGACGACGCCCCGGCGCCAACCTGCCATTTCCGGGCAAGGTGGCACCTTCGCAAGAAGGGATGTGGCCGGTCCGGCAACCACGCGGAACAAGGCCCACATTCCTGTTTGCGACGTGAGGCGTCTGATCCTGGCGGATACAAGAGGAATGTCGCGTGCCGATTAGAATTGCCGACAGCTTGCCCGCCCGCCGCACGCTCGAATCCGAAGGCGTGATCGTGATGAGCGAAACCGAAGCCGCGCGGCAGGATATTCGCCCGCTGCACGTCGCGCTGCTCAATCTGATGCCCGACAAGATCACCACCGAGACGCAGATTTCGCGCCTGCTGGGGGCGAGCCCGCTTCAGATCGAGCTTTCGCTGGTGCGCATTTCAGATCACGTGAGCAAAACCACTTCCGCGGGCCACATCGCAGAGTTCTATCAGCCGTGGGAGGATGTGAAGGCGCAGAAGTTTGACGGCCTGATCATCACTGGTGCGCCGGTGGAGCAAATCGAA
>JBBRXQ010000467.1:0-2566 GCA_038238515.1 Sphingomonadales bacterium
AGCTCGGCACGCAGCGCGCGCAAGGTGTCCATCTTTTCGCGCGACTGGGTTTCGGGCATCACGATCACGGTTTTATAGCCGAGCGCATTGGCCACCAGCGCAAGGCCGATGCCGGTATTGCCCGCGGTGCCTTCAACAATGGTGCCGCCGGGCAGCAATGCGCCGCGTTCTTCGGCATCGCGCACGATCCATAACGCCGCGCGGTCTTTTACCGAAGCGCCGGGATTGGCAAATTCGCACTTGCCATAAATCTCGCAGCCCGCCGCCTCGCTCGGCCCTTTAAGGAGAACCATCGGCGTATTGCCGATCAGCGACAGGGTATTGGGCAGGGGAGCAGGTGCGGTCATACTGAGTGAGATAAGCAACATATCCGGGCGCGGCAATGCAGTTACGCTTGGGATCGGCCAAGCCCTGCTCGCAAACGCTATTCGCGGCCCGCGCGGATGGCACCCGCGCCCGCAAAGGGGGCAATCGCCAGCGCTGCGATGGAGGCGGCGGCGAGCAGATAAAGACCGCCCTCGCCCTGCGGCTGGAGCGAGCCTGCGCCAAAGATCAGCAGGGGAACCGTGAGCGGAATGGCGAGCAGTCCGCCGAGCGCGGTGCCGGCGCGCAGGCCCGAGGTGATCGCGGCGATTGTTACGCCGATCGCCGCCAGCCCCGGAGTGCCCAGCAGCAGGCCGATCTCGATAATGCGCAGCTGCGCGCCATCGAGCGACAGCAGCACCGCCGAAATTGGCGCAGCGAGCATGAGCGGAAGCCCGAAGCTGAGCCAGTGCGCGAAGATCCTCACGAGCAGCAGCACTTCCTCGCTAAGACCGCGCAAGGCCCATTGATCGAACATTCCGGCCTCAACATCAGGCTCTACTAACCGATCAAGCGGCAGGATCGCGGCGAGCAGCGCGGCCACCCAGATCACCCCCGCCCCGGTGCGCGCCAACAGTTTGGCATCGGGGCCCACCGCGAAAGGATAGATCATGGCGACCACGACAAAAAACAGCAGCGGCAACAGCGCCCCGCCGCGCCCCACCGAGCCGCGCAGAAGCAGGCCCAGATCGCGGCAGAAAATCGCCCAGATCGCGCCGCTCATGGCTGATACTCCAGCAGCTGGATGGTGCGCAGACCAAGCAAATCGAGCGGCTGGTGCGAAGCGATCACCGCGATCCCGCCGCGTGCGCGGTGCGCCTCAATGGCGGCCTGCGCGGCTGCGCCCCAATGGGTATCAAGCCCGTTCAGCGGCTCATCAAGCAGCCACACCCCTGCACCGCTGGCCGCCAGCCGCGCCAGCGCGGCGCGCTTACGCTGGCCGGTAGAGAGAAAGCGCACGGGCACATCGAGCAGGTCTTCCAGCCCGAAATCGGCGCTTGGCGGGCCCGCGCCATCGATCCGCCGCCAAAACGCCAGCGCTTCGCCCAAGGGCCGGTGCGGATCAAGCGCCGCGCGCTCATCCGATAGCGCCAGCCCGCCGCTGTGCTCAACATGGCCGTGATAGGGCCGCAACAAGCCTGCGAGCATGCGGATCAAGCTGGATTTGCCGATGCCGTTGGGCCCGCCAAGCTGCAGCGCATCGCCCGAGGCCAGCTCAAACGACATCCCGCGCAGCAGCAGGCGGTCGCCCCGGCGGCAGGCAAGATCATGGGCAGCGAGACGGCAGGGTTGCATCGCCCCGGCTGATAGGGGAAAGCGAGGATGCTGCCAAGGAGAGCGAACAATGGCGATAGCGCGCCTTACCCCTGCCGAAGTTGAAACCGCGCTGGCCGCGCTGCCCGGTTGGGCCTTGCGCGAAGACGGCGCGGCGATCACGCGCACATTCCGCTTTGCCGATTTTGCCGAAGCGTTTGGCTTTATGGCGCGCGCGGCGATTGAGGCCGAGAAGGCCGATCACCACCCCGAATGGTGTAATGTTTACAACCGCGTCGAAGTGACACTGACCACGCACGACGCAGGCGGCATCAGCACGCGCGATGCGGCGCTGGCAGCCAAAATGAGCGCGTTTGCCGCATGATTTGGCGTCTCGGCTTGCATGTGCTGGCCATGCTGGCCGCGCCGCTGGCGCAAGCGCAAGAAGCGCCGCCGCCATGGGAAGGCGTGTGGCGCGGAACGATTGGCGCGTATCCAGTGGTGGCTTGCTTGGCGCGCGATGGCTTGGGCGAAGGCCGCGGCGCGTATTACTACCTCAGCAAGCGCTCGATCTTGCGTCTTCAAGCCGGAACGGGCGAAGGGCGCTGGCAAGAGGACGCGGCGGAGCACAAATCGGCCCCGGTGTGGAAACTGAATGCCCCATCGGGTAGCGCGCTGGCAGGAACATGGAGCGACGGCGCAGGGCGCGATTTGCCGGTTGCGATGACGCGCGTGGCCTATGTGCACGACGAAGGCGCGTGTGGCAGCAGGGCGTTTATGGCGCCGCGTCTTGGCCCGGTGAAGATCGTGCGCAAGGCGGCGGTGAAAGGCGGGCTTGCTTACGAAGCGCTGAACTATGACGTTGGCAGCCAGTTTGAAACTGTGGCGATTGATGGCTTTGCTTTGGTGCAGAAGATGCCGGGCGACGCGGCGATCAACCGGGCGGTAG
>JBBRXQ010000468.1:0-2562 GCA_038238515.1 Sphingomonadales bacterium
CAACAAGGCGATGGAGATTTTCTACGAAGTGCGCGAAGTGCCCGGCCTTAAGAAAAAGCCCAGCACCAGCGAGCTGCTCGATTGGCTGAAACTGCTGCTGAATGAAGACATGCCGCTCGACGTGCTGCAAAACCGCGACCCGACCAAAGCCATCCCCCCGCTTCACGGCGCGCTGCTGAAGAACGAGCAAGACGTGATGCTGTTTGAAAAGCTGGCGTTCATGGCCCGCCGTCCGGGCAACTGAGGACGCAAGCGATGGCGCATCCCGGCGGCTGCCTCTGCGGCGAGATACGATACATGATCCACGCCGAGCCGCAGGGCGCGCGGATGTGCTGGTGCCGCGATTGCCAGCGCATCGCCAGCGGTTCGGCCACGGTCAACGTGCTGTTCGATGAAGACGCGGTGAAGATCGAAGGGCCGCTCTCAACTTTCATGATGACCGCCGATAGCGGCAACACCGTCGAACGCGGTTTTTGCCCCACCTGCGGCGCGCAAATCTACAGCCGCACCGTCAGCCCCAAGGGACTGCCGATGCGCGTGCGCGCTGGCACCCTCGATGATCCCGAAGTGATGGCCCCCACCGCCGTGATCTGGGGCGATAGCGCGCCAAGCTGGGCACCAATCCCGGCAGGCATGCTCCGCCATCCCAAAGGCCCGCCCGCGCCGCAACCAAAGGCCTAGAAGCCCATGTTCTTCAATTTCATCGACGAACTGCGCGCTGCCGGGATCCCGGTCTCGTTCAAAGAGCATCTCGTACTCTTGGAAGCGCTTGAGAAAGACGTGATCGAGCAGACGCCCGAGGCGTTTTATTATCTTAGCCGCGCCACTTTCGTGAAAGACGAAGGCCTGCTCGACCGCTTCGATCAGGTGTTCAACAAGGTCTTCAAAGGCTTGCTCACAGATTACGGCCAAAGCGCCGTCGATGTGCCCGAAGATTGGCTGCGCGCGGTTGCCGAGAAATTCCTGTCCGAAGAGGAAATGGCCGAGATCAAGGCGCTCGGCTCGTGGGACGAGATTATGGAGACGCTCAAAAAGCGGCTCGAAGAGCAAAAAGAACGCCATCAGGGCGGCAACAAATGGGTCGGCACCGGCGGCACCAGCCCTTATGGCAACAGCGGCTATAATCCCGAAGGCGTGCGCATTGGCGGCGAAGGCGGGCAGAAGAAGGCCGTAAAAGTCTGGGAAAAGCGCGAGTTCGCCAATCTGGACAACACCAAGGAACTTGGCACGCGCAACATCAAGATCGCGCTGCGCCGCCTGCGCCGCTTTGCGCGCGAAGGCCATGCCGAAGAGCTTGATCTGGATGCCACGATCGACGGCACCGCCAAGCAGGGCTGGCTCGACATCCGTATGCGGCCCGAGCGCAAAAATGCGGTCAAGCTGCTGCTGTTTCTCGATGTCGGCGGATCGATGGATCCATTTATCAAGCTGGTCGAAGAATTGTTCAGCGCCGCCACCGCCGAATTTAAGAACATGGAGTTCTATTATTTCCACAATTGCCTTTACGAAGGCGTGTGGAAAGACAACCGTCGCCGCTGGTCCGCGCGTACCAATACGTGGGATCTGCTCCACAAATACGGCCACGATTACAAGATCATCTTCGTCGGCGATGCCGCGATGAGCCCCTATGAAATCAGCCACCCCGGCGGCTCAGTCGAACATTTTAACGAGGAAGCAGGCGCCGTTTGGCTCCACCGCGTCGCGCAGACCTATCCCGCCACCGTCTGGCTAAACCCCGTGCCCGAAAAGCAATGGGGCTATTCGCAATCCACCAAGATGATCAAAGACCTGATGGGCGGATCAATGCACGGCCTCACACTCGGCGGCCTAGACAGCGCAATGCGCGAACTAACCCGCAAAAAACACTAAGCCTGATCCTTCCCCCTAGATGGGGGAAGGAGTGTGCAGCTTGGATAAGGGTGAAAGCCCCCCGCAAACAGGAGCGAGCAGGCCATGACCGAAGCCGAAATCCTCACCATCACCCGCTCCGCTGCCGGTACTGATGGCCGCATCGACCTCACGCTAAACCGCCCCGCCCAGTATAACGCGCTCAGCGACGAACTCCTCGCCGCGCTCAAGGCCGCGCTCAGCGATATCGCCGCCGACCCTTCGGCACGCTGCGTGGTCCTCTCGGGCGCGGGCAAGGCTTTCTGCGCCGGGCACGATCTGCGCCAGATGAAGGGTCACCAGCCCGACCAAGACCGCCTCGAAACCTACCGCGCGCTATTCTCCGCCTGCGGAGACATTATGGAAGCCATCACCGCGCTGCCTGTCCCCGTCATCGCCCGCGTGCATGGCATCGCCACTGCTGCCGGCTGCCAGCTGGTTGGCGCGTGCGATCTTGCCGTTGCCTCCACCGACGCGCGCTTTGCCGTCTCGGGCATCAATGTTGGCCTGTTCTGCTCCACGCCTGCTGTTGCGCTCACCCGCAATGTGCCCGCCAAGCCCGCGTTCGAAATGCTGGTCACCGGCGATTTCATCAGCGCCGCCACCGCGCAAACATGGGGCCTGATCAACCACGCCGTCGCACCTGACGAGCTGGACTCCGCCACAGACGCGCTA
>JBBRXQ010000469.1:0-2559 GCA_038238515.1 Sphingomonadales bacterium
GAGGAACTGGGGCTTTAGACTGTGTCGGCATGTCCGAAAATGACCGTTGCCTGAGCGGACAGTGTGCCGCCATTGCCATGCGCCAAAGCCAACTTCGCGCCGCCGATCTGGTTCGCCGCGCCGCCCCGCATCTGTCGCACCGCCTCGGCCATAGCGAACATGCCGTACATGCCCGGATGACAGCACGATAAACCGCCGCCATTGGTATTCACCGCTAAGGCTCCGCCGGGGCCGATCCGTCCGCCCGAAACAAACGCGCCGCCTTCGCCTTTGCCGCAGAAGCCCAAATCTTCGAGGAACAGGATCGTGTTGATGGTAAAGGCATCATAAAGCTGCACCACGTCAATATCAGCCGGATCGGCCCCCGCCATGGCCAACGCGCGCGCGCCCGATTCTGCAGCTGCGGTGGTAGTGATATCCTCCACCTGCACCGGTGAATTATACCATGTCGCCGCCGCTGCGCCGAGCACGGGAACTGGCCTTTGCGGCCCATCCTTGGCGCGGTCGGTGCGCGTTAGCACCATTGCGGCCGCGCCGTCTGTAACAAGGCAGCAGTCCTTCACCGAGATTGGCGTGCTGATGAGGCGCGCTTTCAGGCAATCCTCGATGGTGAGCGGCCCTTTGGCAAAGGCTTCGGGATTGGTATTGGCCCAGCCGCGCGCGGCCACGGCCACTTCGGCCAGATGTTCGCGCGTGGTGCCATACTGATGCATGTGGCGCGCGGCGACCAGCGCGTAATACGAAAGCGGGTACATCGGCGCATAGGGCGCGTCCCACCTATCAGGCCGGGCAGGGGTCGACAATTTGCCCCCGCTGGAGCGCTGGTTTGATCCGTAGGCAATTACCGCGCAATCGAGATAGCCCGCCTCAAGCATCATCACCGCCGTGACCAGATGGCTCATGAACGAAGCGCCGCCAGCGCGGTTGTTATCGGTGAAGCGCGGGCGGATGCCCAGATACTGCGCCAGAGAAAGCCCGGCGAACAGATCATCGGGCAGGCAGATGAACACCCCGTCGACCTGATCAAGCGGAATGGCGGCATCGGCCAACGCCATGCGCGCCGCATTTGCGGCCAGCTCGATGTTTGAATAGCCGGGCATTTCGCCAACGCCATAAGTGGCAAGGCCCGCCACCGAGACTTTGCCGCGCGGAAACCGATCACCCATCAGGCTGCCTCCACCAGATCAAACACCACAAGCGGGCCATCAGGGCCATCAGCGATCCGTGCGCGCACCGCCATGCCGATGCGCAGCGTTGCTTCATCTGCGCTTTCAACCCGCCCCATCATTCGCGCACCTTCTGCTAATTCGACAATCACGACGTTGCTGGCCGGTTCGGGAGGGCGGCGCTGGATCCACGTCAGCGAGTAGATCACGCCGCGCCCCGATGCTTCGAACCATTCGAGTGGCTCACCGGAAAGCGGGTTCATTTCGCGCGGCGGGAAAATCGCTTTGCCGCCTTGCGGCACGCGTTGCAGCATCAGGCGGCCTTCTGCCAATGCTTCGTCCCAAAATGCTGATGCACCGCTCATCGGATCACGGCTCCTGTTGCTGCCATCGCGGCGATTTGTGCTTCGCTATAGCCCGCTTCGCGCAAGATCGCCTCGCTATCTGCGCCAAGCGTCGGCCCCGGATCGCCAATGGCTCCAGGGGTTTGGTAAAACTTTGTGGGGATGCCCGGAAAGCGCAAATCGCCGGCATCGGTGCTGCGTTCCTCCCAGAAACCAGTTTGCTCAAGATGGGCATCGTGGAGCAGGTCTTCGAGCGAGGCGATCGGCGTGGCAGGGATTTCTGCACGCCGAAACAGCTCCATCCATTCCGCGCTGGACCGCATTTGCAGCACTTGCGCGACACGGGTAAGCACCTCGCCAATGTTTTCAGAGCGGCTGCGCATCGTGACGAACATCGGATCGGCAGACCAATCCGGATTGCCCAGTTCGCGGAAAAACGCCTGCCAATGTTTGTCGTTGTAGATCATCACGCCGATGTAGCCATCTGCGGTGCGATAAGGGCGGCGCGCGGGCGATGTGGCGCGCGGATAGACCGGCGGCCCCAGCGGCGGAGTAAACAGCGATCCGCACAAATGCTCTACCGAAGCAAATGAGACCATCGTTTCAAACATTGGTACCTCGACTTCTTGCCCGATCCCGGTGCGTTCGCGCGCAAAGAGCGCGGCGATCACCGCATAGGCACCGGTCAGCCCAGAGACCTTGTCGGCGATCACATTGGCGGAATACGTAGGCTCTCCGCCTGAAAGCCGCGCCTGCAAATCGACGATGCCCGATGCCGCTTGAACGATATCATCGTAGGCGGGATAATCGCGATATGGCCCATCGCGGCCGAAGCCATAGAGGTTGGCATAGATGATCTGCGGGTTGGCTTGCTTCAGTGCATCATAATCAAGCCCAAGCCGCGCGATGGCCTGCGCCCGCATCGAATGGATGAACACATCGGCATCTTGCGCAAGCCGCAGCACCGCCTCGCGCGCCTCAGGCTGTTTCAGATCGAGCGCGAGGCTGCGCTTGCCGCGATTGACGTTGAGGAACATTGCGCCGCGCGA
>JBBRXQ010000470.1:0-2557 GCA_038238515.1 Sphingomonadales bacterium
CAGCCGATCCGGGAGGATGGACCGCAATCGCATCTCTCCAAGCGCGGCACGCCCACCATGGGCGGGCTGATGATTGTGATCGCGCTCACCATCTCGCTGCTGCTGTGGATGGATGTGCAAAGCCGGTTTGTCTATGCTTGCCTCACCGTCACCTTGGGTTTCGGCCTGATCGGGTTCCTCGATGATTATGACAAGGTAACCAAATACGCTCACAAAGGCGTATCGGCGCGGGTGCGATTGCTCGCAGAATTCGCGGTTGCGGGCATCGCCACCGCCATCGTGGTAACTGATACCAATCTTTATGTGCCGGTGTTCAGCAATTTGTATATTCCGATGGGGCCGGCCTATTATCTGTTTGCCGCCTTTGTCATCGTGGGCGCGGGCAATGCAGTAAACCTTACCGATGGGCTCGATGGCCTCGCCACCATGCCGGTGATCATTGCAGCGGGCACCTTTGCGATTATCGCCTATCTGGCCGGGCGCGCAGACTATGCGGCGTATCTTGGCATTCCCCACGTCCCCCGGGCGGGCGAGCTAGCGATCTATTGCGCTGCCGTGATGGGGGCGGGCCTTGCGTTCCTGTGGTTCAATGCGCCGCCCGCCGCCGTGTTTATGGGCGATACCGGCAGCTTGGCGCTGGGCGGTACGCTGGGGGTTATCGCGGTATCCATCCATCACGAAATCGTGCTCGCCATCGTCGGCGGTTTGTTTGTGATGGAAGCGGTTTCGGTAATTATCCAGGTCGCGGTTTATAAACGGACGGGCAAGCGGGTGTTTCTGATGGCGCCGATCCATCATCATTTCGAACAGTTGGGCTGGAAGGAGTCGACCGTTGTGATCCGCTTCTGGATCGTTTCGATCGTGCTAGCCTTGCTCGGCCTTGCTACGCTTAAGGTACGTTGAGCCAGCTGTGATCGTCTCTCCCGCCTTTGCCGGTAAGCGATATGCAGTCTTGGGGCTGGCGCGCTCGGGGATGAGCGCCGCGCAAACATTGCTTGCCAGCGGGGCAGAGGTCATCGCTTGGGACACGCGCGAAGAGGCGCGCGATGCGCTTGAGGGCCGGGCGGCCATTGCCGACCCGCTTACCATCGATCTTGCCGGGTTTGCTGGGGTCGTCGTTTCGCCCGGCGTGCCGCTAAACCGGCATCCCATTGCCGATTATGCGCGCGGGTTTGGCGTGCCATTGATTGGTGATATCGAATTGTTTGCGCAGGCACGCGCGCATTTGCCGCCGCACCGCGTGGTCGCGATCACCGGCACCAATGGCAAATCCACTACGACCAAGCTGGTTCACCACATCTGCGAGATGGCCGGGCTGCCCGCGCGGATGGGCGGCAATATCGGGTTGCCCGTGCTTGAACAGAACCCCTTGCCGTCTGGCGGGGTCTATGTGCTCGAACTGTCGAGTTATCAGATCGATCTTACGTATAGTTTGGCCGCCGATGTTGCCGCGCTGATCAATGTTAGCCCCGATCACCTCGATCGGTACGAAGACTTCGATCATTATGGAGAGGCCAAGGCGCGGCTTTTTTCCCTGCAGACCGCCGATGAACATGCCGTGTTTGGCTGCGGCGATGCCGTCACGCTGGGCTTTGCGAACCGCGAAATGGCGCGCAGGCCATCTGGCCTTGTGCATGTGGTCGATCCTGCGGGGCTTGATGGCCAAGCCGATTGGCCCTCGCTGCAAGGTCCGCATAATTTGCAAAACGCCGCGATCGCGGTTCAAATCGCGCAGCTGCTGGGCATCGGTGAGGATGTGTGGCGCGCCGCATTGGCCAGTTTTGTTGGCTTGCCCCACCGAATGGAGCGCGTGGCCAGTGCAAACGGGGTGCTATTCATCAACGATAGCAAGGCAACCAATCCCGCCTCTACCGCGCCCGCGCTGGGCGCTTATCCGCGTATCCACTGGATCGTGGGCGGCCTTCCCAAAAGCGATGATCTTGATGCCTGCGCGCCATACTTCGGCCATGTGGTGCAGGCCTACACCATTGGCGAGGCGGGGCCGCGCTTTGCTGAGCTACTTGAGCCAGTGATGCCGGTGATGCGCAGCGAAATGCTGCCCAATGCAGTGCGTCAGGCGATGGAGGCGGCGCAGCCCGGCGATGTGGTGATGTTTTCGCCCGCATGCGCCAGCTTCGATCAGTTCCGCGATTTTGAGGCGCGCGGCGATAGCTTCCGCGCCATCGTCGATGCGTTGATCATGGAGCGTGCAGCATCTTCTGCGCAGCTTGGGTACCAAGCATGAGCCTCACCAGCCCGACCCGGTTTGTCGCCAATACCACACGCGACGGCGTCGTTCTCGTCGCCGGGCGTGCGAGCCGCAAGCGCCGCAGCCGCCGCAGCGAATTGGTCATCTGGTGGCGCGAGATTGATCGGGTTCTCCTCGGGCTTGTTTTCGCATTGGTGCTTGTGGGGGTCGTCGCTGTTGCCTCGGCTTCTCCAGCCAGCGCGCACCGGCTGTCTACGTCTGCCAAGGCGCTGGGTGATCTCCATTTCTTCTGGCTGCATTTGCGCTGGCTTGGCGTCGGGCTGCTGGCGATGTTTGTCGCATCGCTCC
>JBBRXQ010000471.1:0-2543 GCA_038238515.1 Sphingomonadales bacterium
CGGGCCGCGATTGGTCAGGCTTTTGCGGCTGTTTTGGCGGATGAGGCGCTTGACGATCTGATGCGCGGCGAACTGCTGATCCTGCCCGGAGAGACATATCTGGCCGAACAGATTGCGCAGGTCGATCCTGTGCACGTGCGGGCCGAGCGCGAAGATCTCAAACTGTGGCTGGGCAAAACGCTGATCAGCGAATGGCGCGCGCTGCACAATCGCTGCTGCGCGGTGCCCTACAGCCTTGATGCGGCCGCGCGCGGCGCCCGCAAACTGAAAACGCAGGCGCTGGTCTATCTGACACTGGCCGATCCGGGCGGCACCGCGCGGCGCGCGCGCGCGCAATATGATGCGGCGAGCAACATGACCGACCGGCAAGGAGCGCTGATGGTCTTGGCGGGGATCGAATGCGCCGATCGCGCAGATGTTCTCGCAGATTTCCATGCGCGCTTTGCGGGCAACCAGCTGGTGATCGACAAATGGTTTTCGATCCAGGCCAGCTCGTTTCATCCCGCAGCGCTGGATCACGTGAAGGCTCTGGCGGACCACGCGGATTTCACCATGGCCAATCCCAACCGAGTGCGTGCTCTCTATATGGCGTTTGCGGGCAACCCCGGCGCTTTCCATGCGGCGAACGGCGAAGGGTATCGGATGATTGCCGATTTGATCCTGCGGCTCGATCCGATTAACGGCAATGTGGCGGCGCGCTTTGTCACGCCGTTGGGCCGCTGGCGCAAGCTCGAGCCGGTGCGCGCCCAGCTGATGCGCGCCGAGCTTGAGCGGATCGCCGCAATACCTAGTCTTTCGCGCGATGTGCGCGAGCAAGTGACGCGTAGTCTGGAAGGATGAGCGGCAGCGCGCCCGAAGTTTTGCAGCACCTTGCCCTAGCAGGCGCGGCACATGGCTTTCTGGGCCGCAGAGGCGGGATAAGCGAGGGGCTTCATGCGGGGTTGAATGTGAGCTTTGCCGAGGATGCGCCCGCTTCGACAGCAGAAAACCGCGCAAGGGCAGTGGCCGCGGTTCTTCCCGGGGCGCGTCTGGTTTGCGCCTATCAGGTCCATTCGCCGGAGGTGGTGACCGTCAGCCTGCCATGGGCCGACGCGGACCGCCCCAAGGCCGACGCGCTGGTAACGGACCGGCCCGGTCTGCTTCTGGGCATTCTGACCGCTGACTGTGCGCCGGTGTTGTTTCACGACGCCCAAGCGGGCGTGGTGGGCGCGGCGCATGCGGGCTGGCGCGGGGCGTTTACCGGGGTGACCGACTGGACGGTGGAGGCGATGGAGGCGCTGGGCGCAGACCGCGCGCGCATCGCCGCTGTGATCGGGCCGTGCATCGCGCAACGCAGCTATGAAGTGGACGCCGCGTTTGAGCGCCAGTTTCTCGAAACTGCGCCCGAAAGCGAGCGCTTTTTCAAAGCAGGCCGCGAAGGCCATGCGTGGTTCGATCTCGAAGGCTACCTCGCCGCGCGGCTCAGCGCGTTTGGCGTGGGCACCGTGGCGATGCTGGGCGAAGATACATATCAGAACGAGGAACGCTTCTATTCGTTCCGCCGCGCCGCGCACCGCAGCGAGCCGGGCTATGGCCGCCAGATTTCGCTAATTGGATTGCGTTAGAGCACCCCAAAGGCCTTCAGGTTGCGCTGAAGCGAGTCTGCATCGCCGAGGAAGTGGTGCACCTGCCAGCCGAGCGCGCTAGCCGAAGCGATATTTGCCGCGTTATCGTCGACAAACAGCATCTGCGCGGGCGCATGGCCAAACCGCTCCGCCGCCAGCGCGAAAATCGCCGGATCAGGCTTGGCGAGCTTTTCCACCCCGCTCACCACGATATCGATCATGTGATCCAGCACAGGGAACGTAGGGCGGAACATTTCCCATGTGTCCGCGCCGAAATTGGTGATCGCATATTGCGGCACCTCTTTGGCGGCTAGCGCACGGATCAGCACGTGGGTTTCGGGGATGGGGCCGGGAATCGTCTCCAACCAGCGCGGGCCGTAAGCCTCGATTAGCGCGCGATATTGCGGAAATTCGGCGCTGCGCTCGGCGATCAGATCGGCCAGCGGTTCGCCCGCATCGTGGCGGTAATGCCAAGCGTTGGTTGCGACATTAGCGAGGAACCAATCGAGCTCGACTGGATCGTCGATCAGTTTTTCATACAGTGAGCGGATCGACCATTGCACCAGCACATGGCCAATGTCCCAGACTACCGCTCTTTCTGGAGCGTCCATGGCGACCATTTAGCGCTTTCCCTTAGACCGCTATCCCTTGAGAAGGCGGGGGCCTCAGGCCTGCAGGCGCGAGGTTCAGTCTGCCTAAAAGAGGTACGGGAATCCGCAGGTGTTTGCGGCTCCGCAGAGCCAGCAAGCTTAGCCCTGGCGCGCCTTGAAGCGGCGGTTGGTCTTGTTGATCACATAAGTGCGCCCGCGGCGGCGGATCACGCGGTTATCGCGGTGGCGATCCTTGAGCGACTTCAGGCTGTTGCGAATCTTCATGACGAATCCCTCAGCCCGAACGCGACCGGGCGCAAAATTGAAGGTGCGCGGTTACTGGTGCAAA
>JBBRXQ010000472.1:0-2522 GCA_038238515.1 Sphingomonadales bacterium
CGTTGGCTTGTTGGCGGCGCTCTTGCGATCAGCCTATCAATCCTTGGTCTGTTGCAATTGCAGTCTATTGAGCGGGTCGTTGCGCGCTTCTCTCTGGCAAAAGAGGGACGCTGGGATCTTTGGGTTGATGCCAGCTATGTTCTTCATCAGGTCTGGCCCGTTGGTGCTGGCATTGGAGCCATCGCGCCTGTGCTTCAGGCTGCTGAGCGACTTGAGGCCCTCGATGCCACCCTGCCTAACCGCGTCCACAACGATTGGCTTGAATGGGCGATTGAGGCGGGAATACCGGGTATTCTTGCATTAGCGTCGGTAGTGCTCGGGCTGGTAATACTGGCATACCGTGCATACCGCAGGTCCACGCGGACAAATGTCGAGGCCGAGCTTCGCAGTCAGACCATTTTTGCTTGCGGAGCCCTTTTGATTTTGGCGCTGCATTCTATTGTCGATTACCCGCTGAGATCGATGTCTCTGGCGATGCTAGCCGCTTTAGCGGCAGGCTTCTTGATGTTGCCGGCTGCGCCGCGGCAAGCGAGAACATGACGCGAAGCGGCTCATCCGCGACTGGCGATGTTGCGCCATGTCACGGAAGCTGGCATCTAGAAATCTATAGTTGTGTCACAGAAGTTCGGGAGCCGATGTCGACGTGAAGCATGCAGCAACCATTGCGATTATCCTGGCGGGAGTTAATCTTTCGGGATGTGCATCCGCACTCTATAAACAATTGCCGTATGGCGACGCGGCTTCGGCCTCATTCCCGCCGATTGGCAAAGCTGATGTTTCCAAACCCTACCTAATCAGTAGCGGGGATCAGCTATCGCTTGGGGTGTTTGACGAACCTGGGCTCAGCATTGACAAAATCTTGGTGGACGACGGAGGGAATATCGTGGTCCCTCTGATCGGAGGAGTGCAGGTTGCAGGTCATTCCCCGGCGGAGGCTTCGAAAATGATCGCGGATAGGCTGGGCAGCCGTTATCTGCGCAACCCGCAAGTCACTTTGAACCTTTTGCAAAACACACAAGAAGTCTCGATTGAAGGGCAAGTAACCAAGGCTGGCGTTTATCCAGTGTCAAATTCTACTACACTGCTCTCGGCTATCGCATTGGCGCAAAGTCCTACCCGTATCGCCAAACTTGACGAAGTAGTTATCTTTCGGACAGTAGCAGATCAACGCATGGCCGCGCGGTTCAATCTTGAACGCGTTCGCGCGGGTCTTGATCAAGATCCTCAAATCTTTGGCGGAGATGTCGTGGTCGTCGGATTCTCGCAAACGAAGAGTATTTATCGAGATATCATAGCAGCAGCGCCGCTGTTCAACATCTTCACCCGTTTCTAACTTGGGCGATCTCGTGCAAAATCAAACCAACATTGTTGCTCAAAGCGACCCGTACCCTGGTTCATCAACGAACGCTTATCTTAGCGATGGGCAGTATGAAGATGAAGCGAGCGGATTTGATTTGCGCGCGATTCTCGCGATCGCGCGGGCAAATATTTTTGCGATCGGGCTGATCGTCGGAGCAACAATTATTATAGGCGGCGTATTTACGCTGCTGCAGACACCGCTCTTTACTGCAGCAACAACACTTCAAATCAACGACCAGTCGGTGCAAGTTTTGGGGAAGCAGGATGATCTTTCGCAAGGCCAAGTAACCTCGGCGATTGATAGCGAGCGATTTCTTCAAACCCAGTTGGACATTCTGGGCAGCCGCGCGATCGCAGAGCGCGTGGCGCAAAAACTGCGGCTCGTTGGCAATGCCAAATTTTATGAGGCAATGGGTATGCGTCAACCTGCAGCCCAGAAAAATGATCGTGAAATCAAGGATCAAACGCTCAATGCATTGCTTGCCGGGATCAATGTCAGCCTGCCTCGAAGTTCAAGGCTGGCTCGGATCAACTTTACGAGCCCGACGCCCGCGCTCTCGGCCCGGATTGCCAATACTTGGGCAAACGAGTTCATTCAGGCAAACCTCCAGCGTCGTTATGACAGTTCGGCTTATGCGCGTCAGTTTATTTCCGGCCAACTTGACGAGGCACGCGCAAAGGTTGAAAAATCTGAGCGTGAGGTTAATGCATATGCCCGTCAAGCCGGTCTGATCCGCACGCACGACGCCACTAGCGACTCAGGCAAAGGCCGTGATGCCGGGGGCGGCGGCAGCTCGGTCGTGACCGCAAGTTTGCTCCAGCTCAACGCTCAAGCTAACCTCGCCGAGGCAGTAAGGATCGCTGCTGAGCAACGTTGGCGCTCGCTTTCAGGTTCCGCGCTCTTGAGTTCGCCAGATGTGCTTAGCAATGCCGCGGTAAGCGTCCTTTTGGCCCAGCGCGCCACTACCAATTCCGATCTGCAAAGAGAACGCGCGCGGCACTTGGATGATTATCCAGCGGTGGTTCAATTAACCGCGCAGTTGGCATCTATTAATGCTCAGCTCCAATCAGTCGCGGGAAATATCCGCGCTTCTGTGAAGCAACAGTACGACAGTGCAACCAAGTCAGAGCAAGCTCTCAAAGCTAAGGTTTTGACGCTCAAG
>JBBRXQ010000473.1:0-2516 GCA_038238515.1 Sphingomonadales bacterium
GCAAGATAGAACCTGGTATCAAAAACCCGCATGTTGCGGTGCCGAGGAAGCCAGCGCGCAAACGGCACCAGCGCATCCAGATCAAGCCGCCATTCGAAGGCGGCCAGTACATCGGAAAGACGCGCAGTTTCGAGCAAAAGCTTTCGTGCGTCAGCGGCACTTGCTGCATCGACTTTGCCTGTCACGCCAATCGCGAGGCCTGTTTCCTCAAGCGTTTCGCGTATAGCGGCAATGCGGCCGGCGAGATCATCGTGCTCACGCCCATCCTCAACCGCATGCGCCAGCTCATAATCAGCAGGATCAACCTTTCCGCCGGGAAAGACCGTCGCGCCACCGGCAAATGCCATGCTACCCGAACGCTCAACCATAAGCAGTTGAGCAGGCCCGCCATCGGCATCGCGGCGAAACACGACAACAGTGGCTGCAGGGGTGGCTGGCTGGGCATCATCGTGTGCGCCCTGATCATCGAGGTTTTCCATCTGACAACCATGCAACGACGGCAAGAACTTGCCAAGTGGTGCTTGCATGCTTTGCCATTTGTGTCGGCAAACTTTACAACTATCGGCGGGTTATCGCTGCCGAAACCGAGAAAACCCCCGTGACTAGGGGATTTTCCGAAACTGGCACGAGACATGCAGAGAGATGTATGTCCCCATGATGTTTTCCTTAGAGGCGGAACTGGTCCCCCCGGTCTCCCGGTTCCGCCTCCCCGGACCTTCCCAAACAACCGTTTTATAATCAACTACGTCATCTGGCACAGCTATGCGCCGCGATCTGGGGCGTTGCACGGCAACCGACTGGCAATTTGTTTGCCAGTTTATTCGGCGCGTGCAACCTCGGCATCGGTGAGCATTTGTTCAAGCTCTCCTGCCTGAAACATCTCGATCATGATGTCGGAGCCGCCGACAAATTCGCCTTTGATATAAAGTTGCGGGATTGTTGGCCAATCCGAAAAAGCCTTGATCCCTTGGCGGATCTCAGAATCCTGAAGAACATCGACCGAAGAAAAAGCAACGCCCAGATGTTCGAGTATCGATACAGCCTTGCTTGAGAAACCGCATTGCGGAAAAAGCGGCGTACCCTTCATAAACAGGACGACATCGTTTCCCTCGACGATTTCAGTAATGCGTTCGTTGCTAGACATAATAGCTTGTTCTTTCCATCGTGGCCGGCAGGCCAGTGTCAACGATAGCAATCAGGTGGGAACCGCGGTGGTCAGTTGCAAGGCATGGAGCACGCCGCCCATCCGCTCGCCCAGTGCGGCATAGACCGCCTTGTGCCGAGCGACGCGCGATTGCCCCACAAACGACGGCGAAGTAACATGCGCGGCATAGTGATCGCCATCCCCCGCAAGGTCGGTGATCGTCACATCGGCGTCGGGCAGCGCAGCGCGGATCAGCGCCTCGATCTCGGCAGCAGCCATCGCCATCAGCCGTTACCCAGCAGCTGAGCACGCGCTTCAAGATCTTTTGCTTCAAGCGCAGTGCGAATTTCGGCATCGCCGATTTCCAAACCAGCAGAAACAAAATCGCCCAGAAGCTTGCGAATAACATCCTCATCACCCGCCGCTTCGAAATCGGCGTCTACGATCACTTTGGCATAATCCTCAGCTTCTGCCGCATCGAGCCCCATCTGCTCTGCCGCCCAATGGCCTAGCAGCCTGTTGCGCCGCGCATGAACTTTGAACATCATCTCTTCGTCGTGGACGAATTTGGCTTCTTGCGCGCGCTCGCGATCGTCGAACATCGTCATGCATTGGTTCCTGTAGAATCTGTACGCCCAGCGATAGTCAGGCCCGGGCCGCGCCGCAAGGGAGCAGCATCAAGTTTCGGCTTGGCCCGCTGCCAGCAATCGAACGATGGATTGTTCAGGGGACAAGCTTCAGCCCGGACCAACGCGCCAAGAAGGCGAGAACATCGGCACCGATCGAGATAACCCTATCGCTACCCCTGCCCGAGCCATGCCCTGCGCCGCGCTCCATCCTCAGCAGATGCGGCTTATCGCCGATTGCAGCAGCCTGAAGCGCCGCCAAGTACTTGAAGCTGTGCGCAGGCACCACACGATCATCAGTGTCGGCTGTTGTGACGAGGATCGCCGGATACGCCGCGCCAGCGCGAATATTGTGATACGGGGAATAAGCACGCAGTATCCGCCAATCCGCCTCGCGCGCTGGATTGCCATAATCATCGACCCAAAACCGGCCCGAAGTGAACCGATCAAACCGCAGCATATCCATCACTCCCACATCAGGATTGGCCGCTGCGAATAGATCGGGACGCTGGTTTACCACCGCACCCACCAACAGTCCGCCATTAGAACTGCCCTGAATCGCCAGACCATCTTTTGACGCAATCCCGTCTGCGATCAGGAATTCGCCCGCTGCGATAAAATCATCGAAGCTGTTCTGCTTGTTGGCGAGCCGCCCGGCATCGTGCCACGCGGCGCCAAATTCGCCGCCGCCGCGGATATTGGCCAGCGCAAACGCCCCGCCTGCCTGAACCCAGGCCATACGCACC
>JBBRXQ010000474.1:0-2515 GCA_038238515.1 Sphingomonadales bacterium
CGCCTCGGCCACCCAGCGCGTCAGCTTCGCCTCATAAGCCGCCCAATCGGCCAGCTGCTCAATGGGATACTGCGCGGCGGCCACCCGCCAGCGCTGCTCCGCGCTTACCACTGCTTCAGCCAAAATTGCATCGGCTTGAGGCTTTCGCCCGCTTCGCCGTGTTCCTTCCAAGCGTGCTCTGTCACCAGCCCGTCCATCCGCGCAAAGCCGTGCTTGGTCCAGAGCGCATCAAGCGGGGAATAATCCGAAGCACGCGCCGGATGATCATCGGGCCGGATCACCGCCGCAAAGCACGCAGCATCCGCCCCGCACCCGCGCGCCTGCGCCTCACGCTGTTCAAAAAACGCATGGCCGATCCCCTGCCCGCGATATTCGGGCAGCAACACGCTTTCGCCAAAATAAAATAACCGCGCGGTATCCAGCCCGCGCTGCTCAAACGGCGCGCGAAACTCTGCCTTCTGGTGCCGCATCGGCGCCGCTGTTGCCGCGCCCACCAATCGCGCCCCATCGAACGCAGCGACCAGCACCGCTTCGTCCGCCGCCGCATATTCGGCAAGATAACCCGCCTCAGATGCCGCATCGCCATCGTACAAATAGGGATAGGCGGCAAACACCCGAATGCGCAAAGCCGCCAGATCATCAAGCGCACCGGCAATCTCAGCGCCGGTCAGCGGGCGCACCGCAATGGCCATCAGCCGCCGACCTGCGCGGTCCAATCGGCCAGATTGTACGTCATCGTTAGCCGCGCGATCTTGCCGCTCTCCACCGCTATGAACGCCCCGGCTGGCAGTACATAAGTCTGCCCAGTCGCCTCAGGCAGCCCCTCATCGGTCGCCAGATAGGCCCCGTGCACCACGAATTCCGCCGCTGCGCGCGCGCCATCCTCGCTCGCCATCAGCGCGATCTGCTCCAGCCGCTCTTCATAACAGCGCTCCATGTGGCCCAAAAACGCGGTAAAAGCGGCCTTGCCCACCTGCCGCTCGCCCTGATTGATATCGTGCGCCACATCATCGCTCAGGCAATCGAGCATTCCCGCCCAATCGCCCGCATTAAACGCGCCGTAGTATCGGTCCAGCAAGGCAATCGTCTCAGCACGGCTCATCAATGAATCTCCTCGCCGAAATCCTAGCGAATCCGAGAGCAGTTCGCCACATGCCAAAATCGCAAAGAACCCCTCCGCCCCTGCGGGCCACCTCCCTATTTTCGCGCTTGCGCAAATGGGGAGGTGGCAGGCCAAAGGCCTGACGGAGGGGTTCATTGACCTCACCGCCGCAATTGCGCCGCACCGCATTTTCGCCTATACGCCCTGCAACAGCCCCGGCTTTGCGATGGTGTCGCCCTAGGTGATATCTTCGTCCAGCCGGGGTTTTTCATTCACCGTTTAGGGCCTACCCTGACGCGCGAATCGTAGAAAGAAGTGCTCATGTCGCGTCGCCGCCAGATTTACGAAGGCAAGGCCAAGATTCTTTATGAAGGTCCCGAGCCGGGCACCATCATCCAGTATTTCAAGGACGATGCCACCGCGTTTAACGCGCAAAAGCGCGGCACGATCAATGGCAAGGGTGTGATCAACAATCGCATCAGCGAATATGTGTTCACCCGGCTAGCGCACATCGGCATCCCCACGCACTTCATCCGCCGCCTCAACATGCGTGAGCAATTGGTGCGGCAGGTTGAAATCATTCCGATCGAAGTGGTCGTGCGCAATGTCGCGGCTGGTTCGATCAGCAAGCGGCTGGGCATCGAGGAGGGTGAGCCGCTGCCACACACCTTGATCGAGTATTACTATAAGGACGACGCACTGGGCGACCCGCTCGTCGCCGAAGAACACATCGCGTGCTTCGGCTGGGCCAGCAATGAGGAAATGCAGGACATTTCCAGCATGGCGATCCGCGTCAACGATTTCCTCGTCGGGCTGTTCGCCGCAATCAACATCCGTCTGGTGGATTTCAAGCTCGAATTCGGCCGCATCTGGGACGGCGACTATGCGCGCGTAATCCTTGCCGATGAGATCAGCCCCGATGGCTGCCGCTTGTGGGACATGACCACCGGCGAAAAGCTGGACAAAGACCGCTTCCGTCAGGATCTTGGCGGCGAAGAGGAAGCCTACCAAGAAGTCGCGCGCCGCCTCGGCCTGCTAGAAACCGGCGACGGCCCCAGCGAAGTGCTCGATCTGGGTGCACATAGGAAGCTGCGCGCGAAGAAGTAGCTTTGTTTGTCCCCGCGCCTTAACAAAGTGCGGGCGTGGCTGATTGCGCCGCGCTAGGCTATGGTTTGGCCTAGGGGGAGCAATATCATGAAGATTCGCAACACCATCATCGCCGCGCTGCTGCTGGGCAGCGCCGTTCCTGCGCTCGCTGCCCCACCAGCATACGACGAGCGCCCGGCCAAGCTGGTGGAACCCACCGTTTACCGCGATTATGACCGGCGCAGCATCGACATTCCAATGCGCGATGGCATTAAATTGCACACCGTGATCATGGTGCCCAATGCCGCAAAGGGCGCGGCCCAGAAA
>JBBRXQ010000475.1:0-2513 GCA_038238515.1 Sphingomonadales bacterium
ATAAAGCGTTCGAAGATCGATTCCTGAATGAGTGCGCGGCTGGGGCAGGTGCACACCTCGCCCTGATTGAGCGCGAACATGGCGAAGCCTTCGAGCGTTTTGTCGAGGAAATCGTCGTCTTGGTCCATCACATCGGCGAAGATGATATTGGGGCTCTTGCCGCCGAGTTCGAGCGTAACCGGGATAAGGTTTTCGGTGGCATATTGCATGATCAGGCGGCCGGTGGAGGTTTCGCCGGTGAAGGCGATCTTGGCGATGCGCTTGCTTTGCGCGAGCGGCTTGCCTGCCTCAAGCCCATAGCCGTTGACCACATTGAGCACGCCGGGCGGGAGCAGATCGCCGATGATTTCCATCAGCACCATGATCGACATGGGCGTTTGCTCGGCAGGTTTCAGCACCACGCAATTGCCCGCCGCGAGCGCAGGCGCGAGCTTCCATACTGCCATCAGCAGTGGGAAATTCCACGGGATGATCTGGCCGACCACGCCGAGCGGTTCGTGGAAGTGATAGGCCACGGTATCGTTGTCGATCTGGGAAATGCCGCCTTCTTGCGCGCGGATGCAGCCCGCGAAATAGCGGAAATGATCGACGGCGAGCGGGAGATCGGCGGCGGTTGTTTCGCGGATCGGTTTGCCATTATCGATGGTTTCGATCAGCGCGAGAAAGCCAAGATTTTCCTCAATGCGATCGGCGATCCGGTGGAGGATCAGCGCGCGTTCGGCGACCGAGGTTTGCCCCCAAGCTTCGCGCGCGGCATGCGCGTGATCGAGCGCGAGTTCGATATCGCGCGCGTTTGAACGGGCGATCTGGCAAAACGGTTTGCCGTCAATTGGCGAGATGTTGTCAAAATAAACGCCGTCGAGCGGCGCAACCCAATTGCCGCCGATGAAATTGTCGTAGCGGCCTCGGATGGCAATCTTGCTGCCAATTTTTGCGATGGCTTCGTGAAGCATGGGATTTTCTCTCCAATGGCGATGCGCTTATTTTTTACGGACGATCGAGCGCGCATCGTACATACGTATCCTGCCACGAGCGGAGCCGTGATGTAAACTGGATGGATGCAGGAAGGCTGAGCTATCGGGCGGCGAAGAGCAGGCGGCCGGGGCCGAGCCGGGCGAGAACGGTGGAGATCGCCCCGGGCGAGACGGCAAAGCAGCCCTGACTGCGCCCAACGCGACCATGTTCTTGGGCAAAGCCTTCGGACACATAGCGCGCGGCGTGGATCACGATGCCGCGGTTTAGCGCCTGATCATTTTCAGGATCGAGCCCAATCAGGCGGCGCGAATGGCCATGCTCGCCCGAATAGAGCTCGCCCGTGACGAAGCTGCCGCTGCACGATGCTTCAGAGCCTTCGCGGTTTGACAAACGTTCAACCCAGCCGCGATTGGCGGGATCGGAACCCTTGCCATGCGCAACGAGAAACGTTTCTGTGACCGAGCGGCTGGCGACATCAATCAGGGTGAAACGCGGCTGGCGCGAGGGGGCTGCGAAATCGACGATGCCGATGGTGTCGCGCATCGCAAGATGGCCGCTGTGCGCATCGAATGCGGCGAGCGCGCGGGGCAGCAGCGCCGCCACGCCTGATGCTGGCTCGATCGCGCTGGCGGGGCCGTTGCAGGCGGGCATAATGCCCCACATGGTTCCTGATTGGAACGGCACTGCTTGCGCTGTCCCTTTCTCAACGACCACAGAGGCGGCCGAACAGGCGATGGCACCCATGAACTGGCGCCGTCCAAATTTCATTTATGCGAACCCCGGATAACCTTGCTTTCGCTGAAGGTGGCAGATGTGCTTGGGGACACAATCCCTTGGCGCGCATTCTTGCGGCGAGGCGTGTATCATCCGCCGCTGAACGTTGCGGAGTGAAGAGATAGAGTTACTTGAGCGGAAAATCGCGGCGGCGGGGTTTACCGCGGCTTTTTGAGCGGGCCGAACGAGAGCAGGCCAGTGCGATAGTTCATCACGATGCGCAGCGGGGTTAATCCGCTGCCCGCAGTGGCGGCGACGGCGCGGCTTTTGGGCTTGGACAGGCGGAGCCTGGGATTAGAGGAAAAGCCAATCCCGTCGATCATGAAGTTGAATTTGCGGTCTATGTTGCGATCATGGAGCAGGGTGATTGCGTACTTGCCCGGCCCCGGCAGCCGCACGCACAACTTTGGTATGCGTTCGTTAGGAACGGGCACTTCGACGCGGCGAAAGGTTTTGCCGGAATTGATCAGGATATTGTCATCGGCCAGAAAATCGGCGTCGTTGGCGGGATATACCTCAAGCTTGAGCCTGCCCTTCCAGTCTTTGAGGCCGAGCACGTCGACTATGAATGCCGGACCGGTTTCTCCGGGGCGGCACTGCGCCTCAGCCTTGCCGAGATCGGGCGTGGAGCGCAGCGGCTGCGCAGCCGCCAGCCGAGGCACAAACACCGGAAACAAATCAAAAGGAAACGCAACCCCCAACACGCCAACTTATCCGACTGCACAAAAAAAAACAACAACAGAACCATGAATAACACCACAAGG
>JBBRXQ010000476.1:0-2511 GCA_038238515.1 Sphingomonadales bacterium
CGGGCATCGGCATCTTGCGATATTTTTTCAGGTTCTCGCGGATACGGTCGTAAACCACAATCGTGTCGTTTAGCGAATACCCAATCAGAGTAAGCAGCGCTGCCACGATATTGAGGTCAAACTCCATCTGAGTCACGGCAAACAAGCCCAGTGTTAAAGTGACGTCATGCACAAGACTGAGCAAAGCACCGATGCCAAACTGCCATTCGAAACGAACCCAGATATAAGCGGCCACCGCAAGCGCAGCCAGCCCCAGCGACAGCACCGCGCTTTGCCAAAGCTCTACCGAGACTTTGCCCGAAACCGAATCTACCCCGTCAATCCTGACGCCAGGATGGTTTTGCTTAAGGTTTGCGGTGATTGTGCGCGCCATCTTGTCTGAAAGCGCAGCTTCATGGTCCGCGCCCGCAGGCAGCTTCATCCGGATCGAGATTTCGTTGGGCTTGCCATAGCGCTGGATGATCGGTTCACCATAGCCAAGCTTGCCCACTTCGCCGCGCAATTGCGCCACCGGCGCCTCGGCGCTTTGCACAAATGTAACGCGGATCATCTGCCCGCCCACAAAGTCCACGCCCAGATTGAGGCCTTTGGTGAACACCAGTGTGAGGCTGAGCGCCATGAGCAACAGGCTGCCCGCGTAAAACGGAATGCGCCATTTCAGGAATTTGATGTTGGTGTGATCGGGAACGAGCTTCAGGAGTTTCATGGGTTCATCTCCTCCTTCACAACGCGATATCGGCAGGGCGGGCGCGGCGCAGCCACTGCGCCACCCACATCCGCGTCATGGTCACAGCGGTAAACACCGAAGTGGCAATGCCGATAAGCAGCACGATGGCAAAGCCGCGAACCGGGCCAGTGCCAAATGTTGCCATCGAAAGCGCCGCAATCACATTGGTGATATTAGCATCAAAAATCGCGCGGCTGGCCTCTTTATAGCCCACTTCAACCGCCTGCACCACGCGCCGCCCGCGCTGTCTCTCTTCGCGGATACGCTCGTTGATCAGCACGTTGGCGTCCACCGCAGCGCCGATGGTCAGCACGAAACCGGCGATCCCCGGCAATGTCAGCGTGGTGTTGATAAACGCCATAATGCCAAGGATCATCAACACGTTGATCACCAACGCGATGCAGGCGTAAACGCCGAACCGGCCATAGCTGAGGAGAATAAAAGTCATGAGCGCCAATGTGCCGACGGCCATTGCGATCATGCCCTTGCGGATCGAATCCGCACCCAGATCGGGGCCAACAGTGCGCTCTTCCACCACTTTAAGATCGACCGGCAGAGCGCCCGAACGCAGCGATATCGCCAGCGTATTGGCGCTATCAGTGGAAAAATTGCCTGAGATCACCGCGCTGCCGCCAAGGATCGGTTCGTTGATATTGGGCGCGGACAGAACTTTGCCATCCAGAATGATCGCAAACGGCTTGTTCACATTCTGTGTTGTCAGCTTGGCAAATTTGGCGCCGCCCTCGCTATCAAACGTAATCGATACTGTCGGCTCGTTGGTCTGCTGATTGTTTGAAAGCTGCGCATTGGTCAGTTGATCGCCGCGAATACCGCCCAGCCGCTTTACCGCGATGGAGGGTGCAGCGCCCTCTTTGGCATCGGCAAACGGCACGATTTCGCTGCCCGGAGGCGCGATGCCGCGCGCGATGTCCGATGGCAGCGCCGCGCCATCGACCAGCTTGAACTCCAGCTTGGCGGTCTTGCCGATCAAGTTTTTGAGCGCCTGCGGGTCCTGCAAGCCCGGTACTTGGACCACAATGCGGTTGGTACCCGAGCGAATGATGGTCGGTTCGCGCGTGCCCAGCGCATCGATGCGCTTGCGCACCACTTCCACTGCGGTCTCCATCGCCTGCGAAACGGCCTGCGTGATCCCCTCGGCGGTCGGCGTCAGCACAAACCGGCTGCCGTCGATCACTTCGATCTTCCAATCGCGCTGGCCGGTCAGGCCTGCACCGTTGGTTAAAGGCAGAATAGCTTCGCGCACCGCATCAACTTTGGTGGCATCTTCAACAATGAACGTAAGCGCGCCGCCGCGATTGGAGATATCGCTGATGCGGATCGGAGTAGCACCTGCCTTAAGCTTGGCACGGACCGATTCTTCCATGCTTTCGATGCGCGGCTGGCCGACTTGCGTGGGATCTGCTTCGAGCAGGATGTGGCTTCCACCCGCCAGATCGAGCCCCAAATTGACATGGGGTGCGGGAAGCACCGCAGGCAAGCGCATGCCGAAGGTTGCCGTAACTGAAGGAAGAGCGGCCGCAACGCACACCAGCGTGAGCGCCCATAGCCAAATCACCTTCCAGGGCGAGAATTCCAGCATTGCCTGCAAATTTCCTGATGAGACTAGCCCCGCAGGGCTTGCCTAAGAATTATGGCCCGAAAAAAATGGCCAGTTTTAGTCGTTCGCTGGCTTAGCGGTTGTTGGCGCAACAACATCGCCGATTGTCGATTTGATCGCCTTCACGCGCACATTCGGGCCAAGTTCAAGCTCGACTGTATCCCCA
>JBBRXQ010000477.1:0-2498 GCA_038238515.1 Sphingomonadales bacterium
CCTTGGCCGAAGCCAATGCAGATTGGCCGCAAGCCGGCGGCACTGCCTCCAAGTCTTATGGCCATCTCGTGCTCGGCAGCGCGCTGCGTCAGGCGTGGAGTGTTCATATCCCCGGCTCTGGGCCAAAGCAGCGGCTGGCCGCATCGCCGGTGGTCGGCGGTGGCCGCGTGTTTGCAATGGATAGCCAAGGCGTGGTCCACGCCTTCGATGCGCAAACGGGGCGTCAGGCGTGGGAAGATAGCTTCCGATTGTTGAAGAGCGCGAGCTCATCATTCGGCGGCGGCGCTGCGTTTGATAATGGCAAGCTCTACATCACCACTGGCCTTGGCGAAGTGGCCTCGATCGATGCGGCGACCGGCGCGATCAAGTGGCGGGTTAAGCCTGCAGGGCCATTGCGCGGATCGCCTACCATCGGCTTTGGCGCAGTCTATGTGATGACGCAGGACAATCAGATCATTTCGCTCAATGAAGAAGACGGCGCTTCGTTGTGGAACGAATCCGGCTCTGTCGCGCAAACCGGCGTGTTTGGCGTGGCCGCCCCTGCTGCCGGACAGGGCACGATCGTTGCTGGATATAGCTCGGGCGAACTTGTCGCTTATCGCTATGAAAATGGCCGCCAACTCTGGTCGGATGCCTTGGCGCGCACCAGCATCGCGACCAGCGTTTCTACGTTGACCGACATCGATGCCGATCCGATTATCGAGCGCGGGCGGGTCTATGCGCTGGGTCAAGGCGGCCGCATGGCGGCCTATGAGCTGGTCACCGGGCAGCGCGTTTGGGAGCTCAATCTCGCGGGCATTTCTACGCCGGCCGTGGCGGGGGAGTGGATCTTCACGCTGACCGACGAAGCCAAACTGCTGTGCATTGCCAAAAGCACGGGCAAAGTGCGCTGGATGTCGCAATTGAAGCGCTACCGCAATGTGAAGAAAAAGAAGGGTCCGATTTTCTGGACGGGGCCTGTGCTCGCCGGAAATCGGCTGTGGGTCGGCAATTCGCTCGGCCAGATTCAGGCCGCTTCGCTCGTTGACGGCACCGCCACACTTTTTGACAAGGTAGGTTCGCCAATCTCCCTGGCCCCGGTAGTGGCAGGCGGAACGCTTTATGTGCTCGATGATGGCGGGCGGATCACTGCGTATCGTTGAGGTGAGCTTCATCTCAACACTTTGATCATGCTTGGCTGCTAAGGCCGTCGGCATGAAAGCGATCCCTCCGCGTCCGCAAAGCGATGTCTCCGCAGGTGTTGGCCTATCCGGCCTCGTTGGCCTTGCCCTTTGGGTGTTGATCTGCCGCAATTGGGGCATTATCGGCGATGCGCTCTCGCTGCCCGGTCCGCATGCGCCGCTTGCCGGGCCTAATGCGGCGCTGGCCGCCGTGGTCTTTTCGGGCACACCGATGGTGCTGTGGTCGCTGTTAGTCGACAAAGTTCACTTGCGCGCCTCCACCGGGATCGATTGGTCGCATCCCCGGCCATTGCGCGAAGTCATCGATGGCTCGATCACTAAGATCGCGGGCCTATGGGCAACATGGTCGATTATCGCGTTCCTCTATTGCCTTTGCCGCTGGTATTGGCGCGGGCAATATCTGTTTGCGATGGACGTGCTCACCACCATCGTGCCGCTGATGTTCTTGGGCGCTATCCCCTATGTGTTGTGGCTCGATCGGGTGCTGGTCAATCCCCGCGACGGCGCGTGGCATTTTGGCGCGATGATGATCGGGCGCGAAGCATGGGACCGCACCGAAGTGGCGCACCATGCGCGCGCTTGGGCGGTAAAGGGCTTTTTCTGCGCGTTTATGATCTCGATCTTGCCGGGCGGATTTATCGATGTGGTGTCGATGGATTGGCTGCAGGCTGCGGGCAATCCAATGGCGCTGGGCAATGCCTTGATCGAAACCATGTTCATGGTCGATGTGCAAATCGCAATGGTTGGCTATCTGCTCACGATGAAGCCGCTCGATGCGCAAATCCGCACTGCCAATCCCCACCTGGCGGGCTGGCTATCGGCGCTCATCTGCTATCCGCCGTTCATGTTGATGGGCGGTGGTGATGTCCTCGATTATCGCACCAATGGCGCGGAGTGGACTCAGTGGCTGGCTGGATATGATGCGCTGCTGTGGCTTTGGGCGGGGCTGCTGCTGGTGCTGACCGGGATTTATGCCTGGGCTACGGTCGCGTTCGGGCTGCGCTTCTCAAATCTTACTTATCGCGGCGTGCTCACCAACGGTCCTTATGCCTTCACCCGCCATCCAGCCTACTTGTCGAAAAATATCTTCTGGTGGCTCTCGTCGCTGCCGTTTCTCACCACCACGCATTCGATGGTTGATGCCGTGCGCAATACCGTGATCCTCGCGGCGGTCAGCGCGGTCTATTTCTGGCGCGCTAAGACCGAGGAGCAGCATCTCCTTGGCGAAGACGCCAAATACCGCGCCTATCACGGATGGATGGAACAGCACGGCCTGATCACAAGCAGGCTGGCGCGGCTCAGCCGGTTTACCGCGCG
>JBBRXQ010000478.1:0-2486 GCA_038238515.1 Sphingomonadales bacterium
GCGCCAGAAAGCCGCGCGCGCGCTCAAGATCGGGCTTTTCAACGAATTTCTCGACGCGAAAACCGGGGCTTCCGGCAATTCCTGCGCCCTGCTTGAGATAGCCGAATCCGGTTTCGGGCGCGGTGGGCGCGATGCCGAACGAAACCAGCCAGCCATCTGCCGCCAGCGCCGCCGCCGCGCGCGCCGCCGCCTGAAACGCAGCCGGATCGCCGATATGATGATCGCTGGGGCACACCAGCATAATCGCATCCTCGGGCATCCGATGCGCGGCCAGCGCGATCGCTGCCGCCGTATTTTTGCCCTCAGGCTCAATAATGATCTGGCTGGCGGCGAGATCGGGCAATTGCGCTTCGACATGCTCAAGATGGAGCGCGCCCGTCACCACGATGGGAGCGGCAAACCCAGCCTCTGCCGCGCAACGCAGCACGGTTGCCTCAAACAAGGTCGTTTCGCCAACCAGCGGCAGAAACGGCTTTGGCTTAGCCTTGCGCGAGCGCGGCCACAGACGGGTGCCGTTGCCACCGCACAGCACGACCGGAATGATCTTGTCCATCGTTTACCCCAATTCTTAGCGCGGTCCGCACACTTGCTCTCTGATCATGCCACGCGGCTGGCAAGGCAATAGCGGATCATTATTGACAAACTTTAACGCGCGAACCCTATGGTGCGTTCCAATGCTGTTCCCAGCCATAATCAGATTCGATTGCAATGCCGTTTTGATCCAGTGCGGGGCGAAAGCGAAAGCGCTTCACCGCAAGCGCGCAAGTGGCGGCATCGGCCGCGCCAACGCCGCTCGGTTTCCGCACGCGGCATGATTTTACCTCGCCGGTGGTTCCCACCCGCAGCACCACGATAACCTGCTTGCCAGCCCGCTCCGCGCGGTCTTTGGCGGGGTAATCGCGCACCGAGGTGATATCGCCCGCGATCTTGACTGCGCGCCGTGCACCGCTGCCTGCGCCATCGCCATTGCCGCCCGCGCCGGTGCCAAGGCCCGATGCGCCGCCGCCAGTGCCAGCGCCCGCGCTGTTGGCGCCCGATTTCGTGGCATCGCCAGTGGAGGCGGCGGGCGCAGCGGTGGCGGCGCGATTGGGAATGCGCGCAGGGGCCGCGACGATGGGCTTGGGCTTAGCGCGCTTGGCCGCTGCGCCTTCGGCCCCGGCGGGCTTGGGCGCGGGGGCCGGGTTTGCGGGCGGAGGCGGCGGGGGCGGATTCAGGGGGACGGAATAAGCGGCGGTCGCGGCATCCTTGATCAGCGTTATTGCCCCTCCGGCAAGCTCGGTCATGATAGCGAGGCCCAGACCGACATGCAGCACAGCCACCGCCAGCAGCAACCACAGGCGGTTTCGGCGGCTGAGGCCGGGACGTTCGCTGAAGCGCGTGCTGGCGGGCGGAGTGGTCACGGGGGATGCTTAGAGCATGTGGGCGGTGAGCGGAATTGTGTTGAGGTAAGGGCTGATGGTTTGAAAGTTTGGATGGCTATCGCGATGGCAGCTTTGGCGTGTTTCTGACCAAAAGGTGCCGGTCAAAAAACGACCCCGATGCGGTCATCCCCGAGAAATTTTTCAAATCCCGAGACTGGCCTTTCGTTCAAACTAGCCTAGCCTTGACCCAATCCATTATTGGCGGCTTTTTGTACGGTGAGTACCGACTCAAATGCGGCACAACCACAACGCTAATGCTCCGCGCGCCCATATTAGCTTTAAAAGCATGACAGGTGAAACCAGGCTGGTCTGCCGGGATGCTCTCAACGTGATTAGGCTTGAGAAAAGCGCGCAGATAGGCGAACGCGGACCGCTCCAATCCGCTTCCGAAAGCTAAGATCGCCCGGGGTTGAACGCTCTTTAATATGATTTCATGAAGCGGCCAGCAACGCCGAGCATCGCCATCCATGTCCTGATGCGTCTTAATGCCGGTTGAGCGCGTCATGACGATATTGCTGGCGGGAACATCACGAGGCTCGAAACCGAGGCCTGACAGAAATCTAGTAACCTGTTTTTGGAGCTTGGCTTGACCCGGTGGCCGACCTTCCCAAGAGTAATCAAGATATTCATTCAATCCGCTGGCAATGTCATCAACAGAATGAGCCAAGGTGCTGGGCAGCGCGCCGCCGGGGTTTGTCCCAAGAAAGTATATCGGAAAAGGATTGAGAGTCGCAGCCGAGCTGTAAAGAATCTTCCCAGGGGAATCGGCAAGCAAAGCATCGGATGACAAGCGCTCCCGTAGGTCCGCAATGCACGAAGTCGCCGTCACCTTTCTTTATAATCCTGAAGGTGTTGGCGATCTTGGCGAAAATATCCGCCTTCGATGTAGCCTACCAGCCAAGACGCTGAAACTTGTCCTCCCTGCGTGTATGCAGATTTGTTGTTGGTGAAATCCACGACCCTCAATAGGTCAACCAGCTCCTCACCTGTCAGGCCGGGGTTGGCTTCGGCAACCATGTAAATCTTTCCGAAAACGCTTGTTCGAGACTGCGGTTCTTTCAGGCC
>JBBRXQ010000479.1:0-2471 GCA_038238515.1 Sphingomonadales bacterium
AGCCAGATTGAATGGCCCCGCGATGTCGATTTGCAGCACATCGCGCGGAAAATTCTTCTGCGAATAGCGCGGCGAGAGCCGATAAGACGGCACCATGATCTGCGCCGCACGCGCACCATCGACCGATACATCGAGCGCGAGGAGCTTGGGCGCATCCTTTGGCATCGGCACTTTATCGAGATCGTTGCGCAGGGTCTGCACGCTCTCATCGGGAGCAAGATCGCGGCTGAACGACATGCCAATGGTGTGCGTGCCAGCCTTCAGCGGCACCCGCACGCTCACGCGGTCTTCCTTCAGCCGGTCGGTCTCGTTGTTGGTATTCGCGTTGAGCCAGCCGGCAATTTCATACGTGCCGCTATGCCGAGCAAAATAGGAAAATGCGCCGCCGCCGCGCGAGCCGAGCGGGAGATCATCGCTGGCGCGCTCATTATACGCCGGGCGGCCCGAGTTTTTCTCCGAACCATCTTTGGGCACATCATACGACGTGACGAATTCACGCTTTGAGGCAAGCCCGGTCGCGATCCGCCCCACCTTGCCGGCAACCGCGACATAGCGCGCCATCAGCGTGGGCGAGACGGTGAGCACATCGGCGATGTTATCGAAGCCATAGCCAGAATCATCCTGCGGCAATTCGCGCGTCAGATCGACATTCAGCGCCAGCAGATCGCGCACCGCATTGGCATACTCGCTGCGGTTTAGCCGCCGGATCGCGGCGCGGCCCGGATCGGGATGGGCCGCCGCATAAGCATCGAGCGAGCTCTGGACGGCATGGACAAATTCAGCGCGCGCCGCCGGATCTGGCTGGGTCTTGCCGTGCGGCGGCATTTCGCCCTGCCCGGTGCGGCGCAGGATTTTCTCCCATTGCTCAAGGTTTGCGCCGCGCGACATATCGTCAAAGCGCAAGTCTTCGATCGAGAGTTTGGCCACCAGATCGGTATCGTTGTGGCAGCGCGAGCAGAACTTATCGAGCATGGCGGGGGTGCCGCTGGGAGGCGACAAGTGTTCCGGGATTGCAAGCGGGGCTTGGGCAGTGCTGACCACCGAACACGTCGCGAGCAATGCCGCGGAAAACAGCACGCTCGCACGGGGTGCGCTAGTCGAAGCCGCGACCAAGCGCCGTGTACCTACTGCGAAAGCTGAACGAAACTGCACGCTGTAATATTATCCTGCCTGAACAAAAACGCTATGGCGGCGTACCGCGTACGTCCATTGCCGTTTCGGCGACAGCGGCGACGCAAAAAGAGCGCATCACCTGCGCGGTATTCTGCAACGCCACGTGCTTATCATTGATGTTGAATGAAATCCCCCGATGCTGGATCGCAGACTTTAGCACCGGGCGGGATTTGAAGACACATGAAGCGCAATCACTGGATACCGAGCACATTGGCGCTCGCGTTGTTACTGTCGCACGCCGCAAATGCGCGCGCGCCGACCGTGGCCGATTCGGCGGAAGCGCGCACAGCCGCTGCGCTTGACCGCATCGCCAGCAGCCCGCCGCGCCTGCGCATGTTTTTGCAAGCAATGCCCAAGGGCGGCGATCTGCACAATCACGATGGCGGGGTGATCTATGCCGAAGATTTCCTGGCGTGGGCGGCGGCGGATGGCCGCTGCATCGACACAGACACGCTCAGGATCGCGGATGCCCCATGCGATGCACCCGGCCGACGCCCAGCCGCTGGGCTGGAGAAAGACTACCCGTTTTACAGCCGGATGATCGATCGGCTTTCGACTCGGGGCTTTGAAGCCGGGGTCGGCGATCCGCAGAAATCGGGCTACGACCGGTTCTTTGCGACATTTGCGGCATTTTGGCGCGCCTCACCGGGAAATGAAGCAAAGGCGATTTCGAGAGCCCGCCAGCAAGCCGCCGCAGATCATGTGTCTTACATTGAGCTCGGCGATGGCGCTTACGCTGGATCTGCCTTCGCGGAGCAATTTGCTAAGGATGAGGTCACCGATTTTGCCGCGATGCTCGCGCGGATGTCGCCGCAAATTCCGGCGGCATTGGCGCTGGCTAGCGCGCAATATGATCGCAGCGATGCCATGATGGCGCAGATTGATGGCTGCAAAACCGCTGCGCCCGCGCCCGCCTGCGGCGTTGAAACGCGCTATCACTACACCGCGATCCGCACTGATCCGCCGGCTGAAGTGTTTGCGCAACTTGCGTTTGGGTTCGCGCTGGTGAAAGCGGACCCCCGGTTTGTCGCGGTGAACATCGCCGCGCCCGAGCATGATCCGGTCGCGCTGCGCGATTATGCGCTCCACATGCGGATGATCGCGTTTCTGAAAGCCCGCTATCCCGAAGTCGCGCTTTCGCTCCACGCAGGCGAGATCACGCTCGGCCTGGTGCCGCCGCGCGATCTGGCGTTCCATATCGAGCAAGCGGTGATGATCGCGGGAGCCAGCCGGATCGGGCACGGGATCGATATCGCCTATGAAACCAATGCCGCCGCGCTGCTGAAAACGATGGCGGA
>JBBRXQ010000480.1:0-2471 GCA_038238515.1 Sphingomonadales bacterium
CATGGGCGGGGTGCCCAAAGTCACCGTGCTGCGCGTGATGGAGATCGACGACGGACAACCGCTGGCAATCCCCGATAGCTGGCAACCCGATGATGGCGCACCGCCGCCGCGCGTGCGGATTATTGAGCCAAAGGGCAAGGCCCGCGATCGGCAAGCCGCGCTCAAAGTCGGCGACCGGGTGCTGGCGCGCACTGAAGAGGCTGGCAGCGGCCTGATCGCGCATCCCATGAAGAAGCTGCCCACGCGTACTGAGCAAGTGCTTGGCGTGGTTGAATTCGATGGCGCGGGGAAGGGGTGGCTGGCACCTGTTGATAAGCGCGTGCGCAATGCCGTGCCGATTTTCGATCTTGGCGGGGCTGCGAACGGTCAACTTGTTTTGGCCGAACCGACCGGCCGCTCGCTGCGCGCTGGCTATAAGATCACCGAAGTGCTGGGCGATCCGCTTGCCCCGCGCGCGTTCAGCCTGATCGCGATTCACAAACATGGCATTCCGTTCGTATTCCCCGAAGAAGCGCTGGCCGAAGCCGCCATCGCGGCCAAGCTGCCGCTGTGCGAGGAACACCGCGAGGATCTGCGCGCGCTGCCCATCGTCGCCATCGATCCCAGCGACGCGCGCGATCACGATGATGCGATCTGGGCCGAGCCCGATGGCGCGGGCGGGTTTCGCGCGGTTGTTGCCATCGCTGACGTCAGCTTTTATGTGCGCCCCGGCAGCGCGGTTGATCGCGAAGCGCGCAAGCGCGGCAACTCGGCCTATTTCCCCGACCGCGTGGTGCCGATGCTTCCCGAAGTGCTCAGCGCAGACGTCTGCTCGCTCAAAGTGGGCGCAGACCGCGCGGCGATGGCATGCCACCTCACCATCGATTCGGGCGGGCGGATCACTGGCTGGCGCTTCACGCGCGCACTGGTTCGGATTTCCGAAGTGCTCGCCTATGAAGAAGCGCAGCGGCGCGTTGATGCGGGCGAGGCCGCGCCAAACTTGATCAACTTGTGGGCGGCTTGGAAGCTGCTTGAACAAGCGCGCAATGATCGCGATCCCTTGGCGCTCGAACTGCCCGAGCGGCGCGTAGTGCTCGATGCGGCGGGCAAGATCGCCGAGATCGCGCTGCGCGAACGGCTCGATGCCCACCGCGTGGTCGAAGACTTTATGATCGCGGCCAATGTCGCGGCGGCCAAAGCGCTCGAAGCCAAAGTTGCACCGGTGGTTTACCGGATTCATGAGCCGCCCAGCCGGGAAAAGCTGGTCGCGCTGAAAGACTATCTGGCAACCTTCGGTAAATCATTGGCGCTAGGGCAGGTCGTCACCCCCGGACTGTTCAACCGCATGCTGAAAGACGTAACCGACGACGCAGAGCGGGCGTTGGTGATGGAGGCGGTGCTGCGCAGCCAAACTCAGGCCTATTACGGCCCGCGCAATGCTGGGCATTTTGGCCTTGCGCTGGGCAGCTACGCGCACTTCACCTCGCCAATCCGGCGCTATTCGGATTTACTCGTTCACCGCGCGCTGGTCGATGGCTGGAGCCTAGAACAGCCGCGCCCAGCGGCTGCGGCAATCCCGCCGACATCGGGGTTGTCTGATCGCGACCGCGAAGATCTGGCGCGCATTTGCGAGGCGATCAGCATGACCGAGCGCCGCGCGATGGAGGCTGAGCGCGACACGATCGACCGCTACGTCGCGGCTTGGCTATCGGCCCGCGTCGGCGAAATTTTCGATACACGCGTTACCGGCGTGCAGAAATTCGGCCTATTTGCTACAATCATCGGGCTGGGCGGCGATGGGCTGGTCCCGATTTCAACGCTGGGCGCAGAGCGCTTTGGCTATGACGAGAAAGCGCAAATTCTGGTCGGCGAGCAAACTGGCGAGACATTTGCGATGGGCATGATGCTCAAACTGCGGCTTGCCGAAGCCAATCCGCTGACAGGGGCGCTCAAGTTTGAGCCGGTCGATTTGCCCGAAGGCAGCCACCGGATCGAAGCGCGCGGCGCGCGGCATGAGTTTCGTCCAAAGCCTGCGGGCAAATACACCCCCGGTGCACGCGGTCGACCCGGCAATATCCGACATCAGGGGCGGCGCAAGTAAACGGGCTGAATGCGGCTCAGCTAAACGCGTCGATGCCCTCTTCGTCGACAATCCCGGGCACGATCATAAGCACACAGGGCAGGCTTCCCGCGTGCCCCGCAAAGAAGCTGATCAGCGGGCCCGGGCTTCCCTCCGCGGCCGCGCCGAGCACCAATGCTGATACCTCGGGATGCTCGGCCAAATAGGCGCGCACCACTTGCGGACCATCGCCGTCGCGCACCGAAATGACCGGGGTAAGACCTGATTCGCTGGCAAGGCTCCCAGCGGCGGCCGTGACCAGATCCTCGGCGCGTTCGCGCGCCTCCCCCTCGATGGTGGCTTGAATGGCGGCGAAAACGACAAATTCCTGACGCGGCACCAGCGCGAGGATATGCACGGTGCCGCCGGTGCG
>JBBRXQ010000481.1:0-2469 GCA_038238515.1 Sphingomonadales bacterium
ACCCCGCGCCAATGCCTTGGATCGGATGCGGTGCGGGCTGGCCGCCCGAGATTACCGGCGAGAGCGTCGGTTCGACTGCCCAAGCTTGCATGGTTGGCCAATGTTTCTTGAGCTCCTCGGCGCAGCCGGTGAGGTGACCACCAGTGCCCACCCCAGTAATCAGCGCGTCGATTGGGCTTTCTGCAAAATCGGCCAGAATTTCCTGCGCCGTAGTCGCCACATGCACCGCTATATTCGCAGGATTGTCGAATTGAGCCGGCATCCAAGCACCAGGTGTTTCCGCGACAATTTCGATGGCGCGCGCAATCGCGCCCTTCATGCCTTGTTCGCGGGGGGTAAGATCAAATGTCGCGCCATAGGCCAGCATCAGCCTTCGCCGCTCAATCGACATCGATTCGGGCATTACCAGCACCAGCCGATAGCCTTTGACCGCCGCCACCATAGCGAGGCCAATGCCGGTATTGCCCGATGTCGGCTCAACAATGGTGCCGCCGGGGATCAGGCTGCCATCGGCCTCAGCTGCCTCAATCATCGCAAGCGCAATGCGGTCCTTGATCGAGCCGCCGGGATTGGCCCGCTCGCTCTTCATCCAAACCTCGTGATCGGGAAAAAGCCGCGACAGCCGGACATGCGGTGTGTTGCCGATGGTGGCGAGAATGGAATCTGCTTTCATGGCACTTGCTCCTTAGCGATTGGCCTTCAGGGTTGGCGATAGGCCGCAGCAAACGTGCGAACCTTGCGAAGCTCGGGAAACCAGACCGCCCAAACCGCCGTCACGAATATGGCACCAACGCCGCCAAACACAACCGCGCCGGTGGCGCCAAGCAGCGCAGCGGCCAATCCTGATTGCATTTCGCCAAGCTCGTTTGAAGCGGAAATGGCGAGCCCAGAGATCGACGAGACGCGCCCGCGCATCGCATCAGGGGTATGCAGCTGCACCAGCGTATTGCGGATATAGACCGAGATCATGTCAGCACCGCCGAGCATAGCAAGCATCAGCAACGATAGCGCATAGTTGCGCGAAAGCCCAAAACCGATGGTGGCCACGCCATAAAGCGCAACACCCAGCAGCATTTTTGCGCCGACTTGGCTTTGGATTGGGCGGCGTGCGAGCAAGAACGCAACCAGCGCCGCTCCCGCACCGGGCGCAGCGCGCATAATGCCCAATCCGTTTGCGCCAACCGGATGGCCATTGACCATCAGAATATCGCGGGCATAAACCGGCAAAAGCGCGGTCGCCCCACCCAGCAGCACGGCAAAGAGATCAAGGCTGATGCAGCCGAGCAAAAACCGGTCGCGCGAAACAAAGCCGAATCCGCCTGCGATTTGCTGCAGTGGGTTCATATTGCGGTTCTCGGCCGGAGGTGGAAGGCGGCGGATTGAAAGAACCGCAAACGCCGCGCCCGCCAGAAAAATGCTGGAGGTCCAATAAGGCGAAGCCGGGCTCAGCGCAAAGAGCAGCCCGGCAATCGCTGGCCCGCCAACCGAACCCGTCTGCCAAGCCATCGAACTGATCGCAATTGCCCGGGGCATAAGCGGTGCAGGGACGATATTGGGCGCAATCGCGCTGAGCGCGGGGCCCATGAAGACGCGCGCAGTGCCGTGACAGGCGGCAAGTGCGAAGAGCAGCGGGAGGGTCAGTTGCGCATAAAGCGTGGCCAGCGCCAGTACGAGCGCGATCGCCAGATCGAGCACCATCGCCAGTGCGGCAACCTTGCGCCGGTCAAACCGGTCCGCTGCCAACCCCGCCAAGGGGGTCAGCAAAAACAGCGGGAGAAATTGCGCAAGTCCAAACAGCCCGAGCTGGAAAGCGGCCTCGCCAATGCTCATTGCGTATTGGCTGCGCGCGATGTCATAGAGTTGATAGCCGAGCACGACTACCATCCCGGTGCTTGCGCAAACCGACATAAACCGCGCGACCCAATACCGCCGGTAATCCGGGATCGCCAACGGCGAGCTTGGTTCGTAGCCTAAATCAGGGGTATCTGCTGCGGTCGGCACATGCGAGGCTGTGGCAGCGCAAGGCTTGCTTGCCAAGTAAGCAAATCTGCTGCGCCTCTCAGATTTTCAACGATACGGTGATCCGCACATTGCGCGCGGCAATTGCGAATACGGGTGCCTCGAGCGCCGATGATATTTTGTCAAAATGCTTTGTGTCGACAGACCAACATTTGCGCCCGATGGGCTGCGGCGTATCGGTTCAGCGTCCGCGCTGGAGGCGCGGGTTGGGCTGCATTGCCTTGATCATGCGCATGAATTCGTCGAGTCGGATAATCCGCTCAAACTGAAATCCGGCGCGTTCGCCTTCAGTCCAGACCAAGAACGCCTCGATTCGGCCAACCTGGTTTAACCGGATGGTAAGCCGCTCGCCGCGGCTGAGGCCGGTTTCGCCGCGCACCATGAATCCGGTGGTCGAGATATTGATCACATTCAGCGTGATATCGCCAAGACGGCGGTGCTCGCCGATCA
>JBBRXQ010000482.1:0-2458 GCA_038238515.1 Sphingomonadales bacterium
ATCCGGCGCGGCGGCGCGACCTCGCCTATTTCGGGGGCGGGAAGCCGCTGCGTGCCTTTCAGGTGATTGAGCAGCGAGATCAGATCGGGCGCCGCGATTACATCGATCCCGCTGGCCCAGCGTGCCTCAGAACCTTGCCCCACCGGGCAGATTAGGCTTTTGTCGATCGACGAAGCGTGCAGTGCTGCCAGCAACACGCCCGGGCTGGAGATAACCCGCCCATCAAGCGCAAGCTCGCCCACCGCAACATAATCGCCAATTGTTTCCAGATCGACCACGCCCATCGCCGCCAGCAGCGCAAGCGCGATTGGCAGATCGTAATGCGAGCCTTCCTTAGGCAGATCGGCAGGCGAAAGGTTCACCGTTATGCGCTTAGGCGGGAGCGATAGGCCTAGCGCTGCCAGAGCCGAATGCACGCGCTCGCGGCTCTCCCCCACTGCTTTGTCAGGCAGGCCGACCACGCGAAAGCTCGGCAATCCGGGCGCGACCTGACATTGCACCTCTACGCTGCGCGCCTCAAGCCCTAGATAGGCAACCGTCGAAACCAGCGCGACCATGCGATACTCCCCTTAGTAATCCGCCACGCTAGGCTGCAGTGGCAGGCAGCGAAAGCATCTCGCACAGGTTTCGCCAAATTGGTGCGAAAAAGCCTGAGAACGCGAAAGACGTTTAAACCGAATTTAACGGTGTTTCTTGGCGAAGGTGCAAGCCGCCTCGGCGGATAAACGTGCCATGCTGAGGTTGTGTGCCACATTGATAATGATGCTCTTTGCGGTGCCTGCCGCCGCGCAGCAAGTCTCCACGCGCACATGGGTCGATTCGCAGGGGACCACGTGGACCGAGACGACCACCACTGATTGGGCGGTGGTCGGAAGCGAACGTTTGCTTCAAACCCCTTCCGCCGCCGCGAAGATCATGGGTATCGCGCGCTTCGGCGCATTCACAGTGGTTGATGCAGGGCGCGCCTCGCTTGTCGCTGAAACGGATACCGGGTCACCCGCCGACTTTCAGAGAATGCTGCGCGCCTTTCCCGGCATCCACGAGCTTGAAATGGCCGATTGCCCCGGAACCGTCGATGATACCGCCAATCTCGCGCTCGGGCGAATGATCCGCGCGCAAGGGCTTGCCACCAAGGTGCCACCCGGAGGATCAGTGCGTTCTGGCGCAGTCGAGCTGTTCCTCGCGGGCAGCGCCCGCCACGCCGCCCCCGATGCCGAATTCGCGGTCCATAGTTGGAAGGATGATAACGGCAACGAGCCGCAAGACTTCGCAGCGGTCGATCCGGTGAACGCAGCGTACTTGGGCTATTACCGAGAGATGGGGCTTAGCGCCAAACAGGCCGCGGCGTTCTACGCATTGACCAATTCCGTGGCGAATGATCAGGTCTTGGTGCTGCACACACCTGATATCGCAAACTATGTGGCGCTCGAACAAGCCTCTTTGTAAGTTCTTTCAGTGCGCCGCACCCCATGATCGCCCGGTGCCAATTTCCACACCCAGCGGCACGGTAAGCGAAACGGCAGGCTGAGCTGCGGTCGCCATCACCCGCTCGATCAAGGGCTTTGCTGCCGCAACATCGCCTTCAGGCAACTCAAACACGAGTTCGTCGTGGACTTGCAGCAGCATTTTGACATGGCCCAGCCCGGCTTCCTCCAGCGCGGGCATCATCCGCGCCATCGCGCGCTTGATGATGTCGGCGCAGGTGCCCTGGATCGGCGCGTTGATCGCGGCGCGCTCGCTCCCCTGCCGTTCCGCCTGATTCTTGGCATTGATACGCGGAAACCAGGTCTTGCGGCCAAACAGCGTTTCGGAATAACCGCGCAGACGGACTTGCTCCAAAGTTTCATGAATATAGCGCTGAATGCCCGGAAAGCGCTCGAAATAGCGGTCGATCATCGCTTGCGCTTCGTCCGCGCCTACGCCCAATCGCCCGGCTAGGCCCCACCGGCTGATGCCATATAGGATCGCAAAGTTGATCGTCTTGGCCCGCCCGCGCGTGTCACGATCTACTGTGCCAAACATTTCCATTGCGGTGCGCGCGTGGATATCCTCGCCCGCCGCGAATGCTTCCCTCAGCGCGGGCACATCGGCCATATGCGCCGCCAGCCGCAGCTCGATTTGACTATAATCTGCCGCAAGCAGCACATTGCCCGGCTCGGCTACGAAAGCTTCGCGGATCTGGCGGCCGATTTCGGTGCGGATGGGGATGTTCTGCAAATTTGGATCGTTGGATGAAAGGCGCCCGGTTTGCGCGCCGACCAAGCTGTAGCTGGTATGCACCCGGCCCGTCTCGGGGTTGATTGCGGCCTGCAGCGCGTCGGTGTAAGTTGACTTCAGCTTAGACAGCTGCCGCCATTCAAGCACCAGTGTGGCGATTTCTGCTCCCTGCGCGGCCAGACCTTCAAGCACCGATTGATCGGTGGAATATTGCCCGGTTTTGCCTTTCTTGCCGCCCTTG
>JBBRXQ010000483.1:0-2456 GCA_038238515.1 Sphingomonadales bacterium
AAACGCAGGTGTTCATCGCCCCCGATGGTGATCATTACCGAGTGCGGCTTACCCATAGCCTAGAAGTGGCGCAGATCGGACGAGTGATTGCTCGCGCGCTGAGGCTGGACGAGGATCTAACCGAGGCACTGTGTCTGGCGCACGATATCGGCCATCCGCCCTTCGGACATGCGGGCGAAAGCGCGCTGGAAGAAGCCATGGCGCAGCACGGCGGTTTTGACCACAACGCGCATACCCTTCGCCTGCTGATGCGGATGGAGAGCCCGTATCCTGAGCACGATGGGCTCAATCTCAGCTGGGAAATGCTTGAAGGGCTCGCCAAGCACAATGGCCCGGTGAGCAAACCGACATGGGCGCTGGCCGAACTTGACGCGGCTTTCCCGCTCGCGCTGGATCAATATCCCTCGCTTGAGGCGCAAGTTGCGGCGATCTCTGACGATATCGCTTACGACAATCACGACATCGATGACGGCCTGCGCGCTGGTTTTCTCAGCCTTGACAGCCTGCTCGAGCTGCCCTCAATCGCTGCACAATGGCGCGCAATTGAGGTGCGCTTTCCCGGCGCACCGCGCGAACGGCTGCAGCGGGAACTGGTGCGCGGGCAGATCGGGCGGATGGTCAACGACGTGATCGCCGAGACTCAGCGGCAGATTGAAGAAAGCGGTGTTCGCACATTGGCAGACGTCCGCTCAACGCCGCACGCGCTATCAACTTTTTCAGCGGAAATGGCGCAGGAGGAGCGCGCGCTGAAACGCTTCATGTATGACCGGCTCTATTATCATCCCGATCAGGTGGCGACCGCCGCCAGCGCTCATCTGGTAATCGCCCGGCTAATCGAAGCCTATCAGGCTGATGCGGCAAGCCTTCCTGACAGCTGGCGCGCATCGCTGCCTGCGGATGAGCCAGAACGCAGCCGCCGCATTGCGGACTACGTCGCCGGAATGACCGACCGCTTTGCGATCAATTGCTACACCCAGCTGTTCGGCAGCGCTCCTGCAGGATTACAAAATGTCTGAAAAGAAGCGCGTATTGCTGATTGGTGCGACAGGCATGGTTGGCCAAAGTGTCCTGAAGCAGGCGGCCGCGCTGAATGACATTTGCCTCACCGCAATTGCGCGGCGCGAGGTGCCGTTTCTCCCCGGCGCGCGGATGGAGATGCGGGTTAGTCCACTGGAGCATTGGGCCGGGCTGATCGGCGCAGCGCAGCCAGAAACCGTTGTGATTGCGCTCGGCACCACGATAAAGGCAGTCGGTGGTGACCGCGCAGCATTCCGCGCCGTGGACCATGATCTGGTGCTAATGGCCGCGCGCGCTGCAAAGGCGGCGGGAGCCCGGCAATGCATTGCGGTTTCTTCTGTAGGCGCGGCGCTTTCCTCAAAGAATTTTTATCTTTCGACCAAAGGCGAGACCGAGGACCAGCTCGCCAAGTTGCGCTTTGATCGGCTCGATATCTTGCGGCCCGGCTTGCTAGTGGGCAAGCGCGAGGGGCCACTGCGCCCGGTTGAGCAATTTCTCACCATCATCGCGCCGCTGGTCGATCCGCTGATGCTTGGGTCGCTTGCCAAATACCGTTCGATAAGGGCCAGCAGACTCGCCGAGGTCATTTTCGCACTGGCAGGTGAGCACATGCGTGGCCGGTTTATCCATGACCATGACGATTTCTGCCGAGCACTCTCCGCGTCGCGCTCCGCTCGTAGCTAAGCGGGCTCATTGCGATTTGTTGATCGCGGGGCTTGCTCTGCCGCAGAAACCTCTTGCGCGCCGCGCCGGTTCCCCGCTTAATTGGGGCGATAAGGAATGGGGTTTTAAACGCTGGTCTGCGTTGGCACACCCAAACCGGGGACGAGGATCAATCGATGCGCGAGACCGCTGAATTTAGAACATTTGACGAATTCTTTCGGCATTGGGCCGAACTTCGGCCCGAAGCTGTGGCACATGAGCATGATGGCCGGATAACCACATACGGCGCGCTTGAAGAATTCTCTCGCCGTTTTGCGGCGCTCATGAACGAGATGGGCTTACGCAAAGGCGACCGGGTGGCGTGGATCGGCAAGAACGCCGATCTCTATTTCCAAATGCTATTATCGTGCGCGCGGATTGGCGTGGTGATGGTGCCCGTGGGCTGGCGGCTCGCGCCCGCTGAGATGGCGTACATCCTGCAAGATACCGAAGCGCGCGTGGTATTTACCGGCGAAGGTTATGCTGCTGCGGGGCATGGCTTGGCCGCGCAAATACCGAGCATTGAGCGGGTGATCGAAGAGCCAGAGGCGCGCCGCGCGATAGCTGCTGCGCCTGCTGATCCGATCATTGCCGCCGCTGCCGAGGATCCGGTGCTGCAGCTTTACACCTCGGGCACGACCGGCAATCCCAAAGGCGCGGTGCTGAGCCAGTATAACTTCTTTGGCCTGCGCAGCGCGGCGATCAAAGCGGGGCTGCCTTGGTCCAAATGGGATGCT
>JBBRXQ010000484.1:0-2447 GCA_038238515.1 Sphingomonadales bacterium
CAGCGCGTCGCCTCGATCTGCGTGTACATATCGGCGAGCTTGCCCTGGATAAGCTGGAAGCTGCCGATCGGCTGGCCGAACTGCTTGCGGTCGTGGAGATAGGGGATCACGACGTCGAGCGCCGATTGCGCGAGACCGATCGCGCCGGCACTCAACACCGCGCGCTCGTAGTCGAGGCCGGACATCAAGACGCCGACACCGCCGTTCAGCGGGCCCATGATGTTTTCCTCGGGGACTTCACAATCCTCGAAGACCAGTTCGGCGGTATCGCTGCCGCGCATGCCCATCTTGTCGAGCTTTTTCGACACGCTGAACCCGGCCATGCCCCGCTCGATCAGGAACGCGGTGATCCCGCCCGATCCCTGCCCGGTTTTGGCATAGACGACCAAAGTGTCAGCCTCAGTGGAATTGGTGATCCAGAATTTGGTGCCGTTCAGCACATAGCGATCATTGCCCTTCAGCTCAGCCTTCAGCTTCATCGAGACAACGTCGGAGCCTGAGCCCGCTTCGGACATGGCGAGCGCGCCGACATGCTCGCCCGAGATCAGCTTGGGCAGATACTTCGCCTTTTGCTCCGGGTTGCCCCAGCGGCGGATCTGGTTGACGCATAGGTTTGAATGCGCCCCGTAGCTTAGGCCGATCGAGGCCGACGCCCGGCTCACCTCCTCCATCGCGACGCAGTGGTCGAGATAGCCAAGGCCAAGCCCGCCCCATTCCTCCTCAACGGTAATGCCGTGCAGCCCGAGCGCGCCCATTTCCGGCCAGAGCGAGCGATCAAACTTATTGTGCGCATCGATGTCGGCGGCGCGCGGCGCGATGCGATCGCTCGCGAAGCGCTGCGTCGTCTGGCGGATCATGTCAGCGGTTTCGCCAAGCGCGAAATCAAGGGCGGTATCCATTGTGCCTCTCCCATGCAAAGCCCGTCACCCCGGACTTGTTCCGGGGGCCACTGCGCCTTACGAGTTGCCGCTCTTTGGGGCACGGTGGATGCCGGAACAAGTCCGGCATGACGGTTTGTGTGTGATTCAGGAACGCTAATGGCCAGTCTTTTCCGCTTGAAAACAATCCTCCACGGCGATGATCGCCCGGTGGAACACCGCATGGCGCGCACGCTTGGCTGGCCCAGCCTGGTGGCGCTGGGCGTGGGGGCGATTGTCGGCACCGGCATTCTGACGCTGATCGGCGTGGGGGCGGACCGGGCCGGGCCCGCGGTACTGCTCAGCTTTGTGGTGGCGGGCGCGATCTGCGCATGTGCGGCGCTCTGCTATGCCGAAATGGCGACGATGATCCCGGCATCGGGCAGCGCCTATACCTATAGCTATGCCGTGCTGGGGGAGATTTTCGCCTGGGTGGTGGGGTGGAGCCTGATCCTGGAATATTCGTTGGTGGTGGCAAGCGTGGCGGTTGGCTGGTCGGGCTATGCCGTGGGTTTCCTGAAGGGGCTGGGCATCGTGGTGCCCGCCGCGCTCGCCAACGGCCCGGCGCTGGGCGGGGTGGTGAATTTGCCCGCCGTGCTGATCATCGCGGTGGTCGCCGGGTTGCTGCTGCTCGGCACGCGCGAAAGTGCGCGGGTGAACACGGTGCTGGTCGGGCTGAAAATCGTCACGCTGGCGCTGTTCGTATTCGTGGCATTGCCGCATTTTGACGCGGCCAATCTCCAGCCGTTTGCGCCCTATGGTTATGGCAGCACGCCGGGCGAGGGCGGGGTGAAATACGGCGTCATGGGCGCCGCCGCGATCATCTTTTTCGCGTTTTACGGGTTCGATGCGATCTCCACAGCGGCAGAGGAAGCCAAGAACCCTGAGCGGGATTTGGCAATCGGCATTGTCGGGTCGAAGGTGGCGTGCACCGTGATTTATCTGGTGGTTGCCGCTGCCGCTGTAGGCGCGATTGGCTTTACGCGCTTTGCCGACAGCACAGAGCCGCTTGCGCTTATCCTGCGCGAACTCGGCCAGCCGCAGATTGCCACGGTGGTCGCCGCCGCCGCCGCGATTGCGCTGCCCACCGTGCTGCTGGCGTTTCTATACGGGCAGAGTCGGATATTCCTGGTGATGGCGCGTGACGGTTTCCTGCCGCAAAGCCTGGCCACGATTGATCGGCGCGGCACCCCTGCGCGGATCACGATTGTCACGGCGGTGTTCGTTGCGATCATCGCCGGGCTGGTGCCGCTGGACGTGATTACCAGCCTGGCCAATGCCGGCACGTTATGCGCATTCATCGCGGTGGCAGCATGCGTGCTGGTGCTCCGGCGGCGCGATCCGGGGGCGCGGCGACCGTTTCGCACGCCCTTGGCCTGGGTAATTGCACCGGCAGCGATTTTGGGGTGCATCTATCTGTTCACCAGCCTGCAAGGGGTGACGCAGGCGGCGTTCTTCATCTGGAACGGGGCGGGGCTGGCGCTGTATTTTGTCTATGGGCGGGCGCGGTCGCTGGTGGTTTAAGGATCA
>JBBRXQ010000485.1:0-2444 GCA_038238515.1 Sphingomonadales bacterium
CCGCTCAAGCGCTTCTGCCGCGCGGCTTTGCAGTTCCTGACCCAGCTCTTCATCAAAGCCTTCGATCGCGGCCAGCTCGGACATGTCGATAAACGCCACTTCCTCCAGCTCGCTAAACCCTTCGGCCACCAGCAACTGCGAAAGCGTCTCGTCAACGTCGAGCTCTTCCTCAAACATCTTCGAGCGCTCGGTAAATTCGCGCTGACGCTTCTCTGAGGACTCAGCTTCAGTGAGAATGTCGATCGCCGAACCGGTGAGCGAAGACGCAAGCCGCACATTCTGGCCGCGCCGCCCGATCGCCAGGCTTAGCTGATCGTCGGGCACCACCACCTCGATGCGGCTTTCCTCTTCATCGATCACCACGCGGCTAACAGTTGCGGGCTGGAGCGCGTTGACCACAAAGGTTGCGGTGTCTTCGCTCCACGGAATGATGTCGATTTTCTCGCCCTGCAGCTCCTGGACCACTGCCTGAACCCGGCTGCCCTTCATGCCGACGCAAGCGCCGACCGGATCGATCGAGCTATCGCGGCTGATCACGCCGATTTTGGCGCGCGAACCCGGATCGCGTGCAGCGGCCTTGATTTCGATGATGCCATCGTAAATTTCGGGCACTTCCTGCGCGAACAGCTTTTTCATGAATTCGGGATGCGCGCGGCTCAGGAAGATCTGCGGACCGCGGTTCTGGCGCTCCACTTTCATAATCCAAGCACGCACACGCTCGCCCACACGCGGCACTTCGCGCGGGATTTGCTGATCGCGGCGGATTACGCCCTCGGCGCGGCCCAAGTTGACGATCACATGGCCGAATTCAACCGACTTGATCACGCCCGTGATCACTTCACCCGCGCGGTCCTTGAATTCCTCGAACTGGCGGTCGCGCTCGGCATCGCGGACCTTTTGAAAGATCACTTGCTTGGCCGATTGCGCATCGATGCGGCCCAGATCAACCGGCGGCAGCGGATCGACGATGAAATCGCCAACCTTCGCGCCGGGCTGCAATTTGTCGGCTGCTTTCAGGTCAACCTGCTTGAAATAATCTTCCACTTCCGCAACCACTTCGACCACGCGCCAGAGGCGCAGATCGCCGGTGCGCGGATCGAGCTTGGCGCGGATGTCGTTCTCCGCGCCGTAACGATTGCGAGCCGATTTTTGAATCGCCTCTTCCATCGCTTCAATCACAATCGACTTGTCGATCATCTTCTCAGTGGCAACCGCTGTAGCGATCGCGAGAAGCTCGGCGCGGTTGGCAGAAATCGCACTGGCCATGGGTTAGTCTTCCTGTTCCTCAGCGGTGTCGTCGGTATGATCGTCTGTATTATCGTCTGGGCTGTCCAGAACTTCTGTATCTGCACCAAACGTATCGAGCGGGCGGGTTGCGGCGATCAGCTTGTCTGTCAAAAAAAGCTTCGCATTGCTCACAAGCGCGAATGGCACGGTGTATACCACGCCTTCGTCCTCAATTGAAATTGTCTCGGTGGCCGCATCAAACCCGGCCAGATCGCCGCGAAAGCGCTTGCGCCCCTCGTGCAGCTCGGTCAGCTCGATCCGCGCCTCTTGGCCCGTCCACGCCGCGAAATCCTTGGGCCGGGTCAGCGGCCGATCGATCCCGGGCGAGCTTACCTCAAGCCGGTAAGCCTCTTCGATCAGGGTAATGCCCTGCTCTTCCAAGGCATCGATCCGATCAGAAATCCGGTGCGAAAGCTCGGCGCAATCCGCGATCACCAATTGGCCGGTTTCGGGGCGCTCAGCCATGATTTGCAACGTATGCTCCTCATCGCCTACTTCGCCTTTGCCATAAAGACGCACGCGCACGAGATCGAGGCCGAGGCTGGCAACCTCTTCCTCCACAATCTCGGTGATCCGCGCCAATTCTGTCATGCAAGCTCCGCTAAGCCATTCGCCATTCCCGATGCGCAACAGCGAAACCGCGCCAGCCCTTGGAAGGACTAGCCCAGACTCTGCTCTCACAATGTCAGGAATAGCCGTCCGATAAGCGCAGCGCCCGCCAAACGCAAGCAGAAAGGCGGACCGCCTTGCGCTTGACTAACGGTTTTAGGACCGCCGCGCTAAACGAACATATAGAGTGCGCTTACTTCTTAGGCTTCATGAAACGAAAGACGAACTGGTCTGTCTTGCCGCGAATCGCTGGGTCGAAAACGTTCTTGCTGCGATCATCTGCGCCGCTGGCGAGCAGTTTGCTCTCGCCGTCAAATTTGAACCCGGCGGCGATCACTTCGGCTTTGAGAGCATCTGCGTCGATCCGGTGCAGCGTATCAACATCGCGAATGCCCGAACCAGCTGCGGCGCTATGATCGAGAATGACGTAATAACCGCCGGGCTTCAGCGCCGCAAACACCGCGCTATTGACCGCACCGATCACTTGCGGGGGCAGCTTCGCGCTGTGCAAGTCATGATAATTCTGCGCCGTCCAAACAACGTCGGCG
>JBBRXQ010000486.1:0-2419 GCA_038238515.1 Sphingomonadales bacterium
ACAAATAGTGTCGATTTAATTTGACACCAAAAGTGTCAAGTATATTGTACACTCATGGTTGAAGCGGCTGTCTGCTGTGGTGCTTCTAGCGCCTCCTGCGGCGCGAGTTTGGATCATTTTGGCAAGGGTGTAGGAGGCGATCGCCGCCATGCGCAGAGCTTGCCTACTCGATTGTTTCCGTTTCTCCGTGATCAGGGCATGGCAGTATGACATTCATCCGGCATAATTTTGACTATGACAGTGTGGTTGTGGGCGGCGGACCTGCGGGGGCCACGGCGGCAAACGATCTGGCTAAGGCCGGGCACCGCGTGCTGTTGCTAGACCGGGCAGGGCGGATCAAGCCATGCGGCGGCGCAATTCCGCCGCGCCTGATCAAAGATTTCGAAATTCCCGATCACCTTTTGGTCGCTAAGGCGCGGATGGCGCGAATGATCGCTCCATCCGAAAAGACCGTCGATATGCCGGTCGGCGATGGCTTTGTCGGGATGGTCGACCGCGATCAATTTGACGAATGGCTGCGCGTGCGCGCGCAGGAGTCTGGCGCGGATCGCCAAACCGGGACATTTGAGCGCGTCGACCGTGATCCCGATGGCACTGCGGTGGTGGTGTATACCGAACGGCGCGGCGGCGTGGAAATGCGCGTGCGAACGCGTTCGGTCTTGGGCGCAGATGGCGCGCGTTCGGCGGTTGCCCGGCAAAATCTGAAGGGCGCAGAACGCGTAAAATGCGTGTTTGCTTATCACGAGATCATCAAATCGCCCGCCCCAAGCGCGGACTATGATCCGTCGCGCTGCGATGTGTTTTATCAGGGCAAGCTCTCGCCCGATTTCTATGCGTGGATTTTCCCGCATGGCGACACCGCCAGCATTGGCGTTGGCAGCGCGCTCAAGGGGTATGAACTGCGTGATGCGATCGCCCGCCTGCGCACACAAAGCGGCCTTGAGAATTGCGAAACGATCCGCCGCGAAGGTGCGCCTATCCCGCTAAAACCGCTAAAACGATGGGATAACGGGCGCGATCTTCTGGTAACGGGCGATGCGGCCGGGGTGGTTGCGCCCGCTTCGGGCGAAGGCATTTATTATGCCATGGCAGCCGGGCGCTTTGCCGCCGATGCGATGCAAAATTTCCTTGTTACGGGCGATGCGCGCACGCTGCGACAGGCCCGCAAACAATTCATGCGCGCGCATGGCCGGGTGTTCATGGTCCTCGAAATCATGCAATATTTTTGGTACAGCAGCGACAAGCGCCGCGAACGGTTTGTGAAGATGTGCGAGGACAAGGATGTTCAAGAGCTGACTTGGCAAGCCTATATGAACAAGGAATTGGTGCGCAAAAAACCGATGGCCCACGTGCGCATTTTCTTCAAAGACCTAGCGCACTTGTTCAGTTCACTTTCCCCGCAAGCCGGACGCTCAAAATCGATCGCTCTGAAACAGGCTGCCCGATAGTAAACGTTCGCCAGTTCTTGACCCGTCATGGGAAGCGGTGGTGTCTGCAATGATTGTTGGCCAAAAGCTGCAGGCTGAGGTCTAGACGCGAGCGCCATGCAGTTCTCAACGAGAAGCTAGGGCTGCGCTGGGTTTGTAAACCAAATCCGAAGCTGGCCCGCTTCCGCTATCGCCCGATCAGGCCCAGGGCATGTTTGATAAAGGCGTCGCGGTCGGTCACCCATTCGGCATTGGCGGGCAGGGTGGGGTTAACGTACGTCCAGCCTTCGTTTGAGAACACTTTGGCCAGCGATCCTTTGGTGCCGAACGCCAGCGCTATCGCGCGCTGTTCTCCGCGTGTGGTCAGGCCTGCTCCCATGATCGTCGAGGTCCCCGGCTCAAAGCCACGCCCAGCGGTCCTCAGCGCAAAGATATAAGGCTCGGTACGAAAGCTTGAAACCGTGGTGTTGAAAAACACTGAGAGATAGACTTTATCCAGCGCGCCGAGCGGCGCGGTGGGCATGCGCCAATCGGCGCTGGCCACCACAGGCCACGGATAATGATCGGCATTGCCGTAAAGAATTTCGCTGCGCAAATCGACGAGCGATTCGCGTGGATCTTGCAGCGGTTTCACCCGGCGCAATTGGAGATTGTTAGACCAGGTAAAGCCATAAGCCGAGGCATCGATCAGCGGCATCGCCGATGGCGGCGCGTCATTGGGCTCGTTTGAAACGATCAGGTTTTCATAGATCCGCAGATAAGCCTTGTCTTTAAGCTGGTGCCCGCTCGCCACATTGCTCCAGCCGCGCTGACCATGCCACCGCACATTTCGAAAATGCGAAACCAGCGTGCCGTTGATGTAGGTGCCGTGCTCTTGATCGTTGTTGGTCCCGACATTGCCGGTGATCTCACTGTCTTCAACATAGAGCATAGTCTCGCCGCCCGGCGCGAAGATGGAGTTCTTGCCGCCAAAGATTTTTGAACGGCGCACC
>JBBRXQ010000487.1:0-2419 GCA_038238515.1 Sphingomonadales bacterium
AGGCCAGCGTATCGGCTTGGCTAGACCAGATATCGGCAAAGCCGTTGCCATCGGCATCCTGCGCCACCCGCAGATACACGCTGGGCAGGAATTGCGGATTGCCGAATGCACCCGCCCAGCTGCCCACAAGCTTTGAGCGCGGCACCCCGCGATCAATCATTTTCAACAAGGCAACGAATTCATTGGCAAACAGCTCCCGCCGCCGCCCTTCATAGGCAAGCGTCGCCAGCGAGCGGGCAAGATCGAAATCACCCGTGTATGCGCCATAATTGCTCTCATGCCCCCAGATCGCCAGCACGACCTTAACGGGCACGCCGTAGCGTTGCTCGATCCCGGCGAGTTTTTCTGCCGCTCCGGCATAGCGCCGCCTGCCCCCCGCGATGCGCGCCGCATCGACATGGCTGCGCCGATAGGGCTCAAACGAGGGCAGCGCGCTAGCCGCGCCTCCGCCTGGCTGTCCGCGATCAAGGCTAATTACCCGAGGGTTGAAGGTAAGCCCCCCAGTGACAGAAGCGATTGTCCCCTCGCTAACCCCGGCCGTGCGCGCGCGCGCCGCCAGCGCTTGGAGATACCCCTGAAACCCGGCCTCCTCACTGTCCTGAGCGCCCGCTGGCCCGCCCAGCACAGTCAGTGCAAGAGCGGCCAAAACTGCCCGTAATCGCTTCTGCCACTGCAGGGGCGGCCTGATTCCTGTATCCACCATCATCCCTGATTGTTGCACAAACCAGCCCAGCTTGTGAATCCTCTTTGCGACGAGCCGCAAGATCGCTATCGGCGCATCTTCGTGACGCCGCTTGTCGGCGCACGGTGCGGACAGGTGGCCGAGTGGTTTAAGGCAGCGGTCTTGAAAACCGCCGTGGGTGAAAGCTCACCGTGGGTTCGAATCCCACCCTGTCCGCCAATCACAAATTTCTGCGAACTTCCCAAACTTCCACGAGCAAGTGGGAGGCTCAGGTATACTGGGCTTTTTGCAGACTTGCGTTCGCAGAAGTTCGCCAGAAACCGCCGCAGGCCAGCTTTAGGGTTATGGCGAACAACCGCTAATCACGCTGCGCCATGTCCCAGCGCGCGCGTGACAAACTTTCGGCTAGGCGTGTGGCCACGCGCAAGCCTTATCGCTCAACAATCCACGGATCGTCGTCGCTTCATAAAGGTTGTTCTGAATCAGGAACTAAGCAGTTTGGGAAACCTCGTTGTCAGCGCCTTTAGGCCCAAAGCCTTTGCTCCTGATTTGCCGAGGGCCAATTGATAGCATTTAGATGCAGGGCTGTATTCAAAACTCATCACGCTAAACTATTTAGCAATGTTGGCGCGGGGGGTAATGATGCCTATTCGGTCGGAAACATTTTCACCAAGCAAGAAAACTTCAATCATTGTCTGCCGCCGTAAGGGGCTCAATTTTGGGGATCTGGCATCCGGTGCTTCGAAATCAGTGATTGGGTTAGCGATTGCTGCTGGTGCCGGGGGAGTGAGTGCTCCGCAAGCTCAGGCGCAAACATTGACTGGGGCGCAAACGGCCACAATATCCCTGACTTCAAACCCGCTTACAGTTAACACAGACCCCGGCTTTAGCGTCATTACTACTACAAACGACGCTATCACGCTTACCAGCAGCGGCGGGATAACTTTCGAAATAAAGCTTGTGATACAGCGCAGGGCGGCACCTGCGACGAGGGTCAGGCTTTAGCAGCGCGTCAATGACGACGAAACCCAGACTGATCAGGGTTGTGCTTTAAAAGCAGATCGTTCATGTATAGTTAAGTTGTTTAGTGTGGGGATTCTAGATGCGCGCGTTTTCCAAGGTAAGTTCGCCGAAAAATGCAATTTTCGGCTTAATTGGTTCGACGAAGCGACGCAATTCCGGCGTTCTGACATCTGGCGTTTCGCTTTTCGTTTTGGCCGTAGCCATCACGGCCGGCGCAGGGTCGTTCGGTGTGCCCAAGGCGCATGCTCAAGCAATAACGACGTTCTCGGGGCAGCAAACGACCACGCAATCCGTGACAGGATCAGCTTTGGTGGTCGATACGGCCCCTGCTTTCAGCGTTATTACGACGATTGGTGTCGGGATCAATCTCAGAGGAACCAACGGCACAACATTCACTGACACAAACCTGTCGACGATTTCGGGGAATGGGGAAGGCATAAATGCTTACAATTTAGGCACTGGTGCGCTCTCGATTAGCACAACGGGGACAGTAAGCGGGCTTGGCACTAATGGGACTGGCATTTTTGCCCGGAGCAACCAAACAGGTGAGTCTGGCTATAGGCCGACCGATATTATTATTTCTGCCGCTTCGGTATCTGGCGGGCTTACTGGTATTTTTGCCGGAAACTACGGCACCGGAGTTCTCTCGGTCACCGCGACTGGCGCACTGTCGGGCACTGCTAGATATGGCCTCCAGGCTAGAAACTATGGCAC
>JBBRXQ010000488.1:0-2415 GCA_038238515.1 Sphingomonadales bacterium
GATGATGACGCGATTGGGCACTTTAACTGGTGCCGACGTCACCGATGAATTCAGTTTTACCGATTTAGCGGATGATACGGCCCATTGCCATATCGCCGCATCCTTTATTGGCAGTACCAGAAACAAATGCTCGATCACACCCAGTGCAGCAAACCCCGCCAATAGCGCGCCCGTCGCCCAGGTACCATTGGCAAAAGGGGCGGCTTCTGACACCGACCATGCCCAAGCCGTTACCGCCACGCCGCCCAGCAGCGAAAAGGGATAAAGGATGTTACAGGCCCGCTTCCGAAAATAGCTCTTCAGGTATTCAAGATGGGCCGGAAACACCTCGTCGCTCAGATTGGGCACGCCCAGATACAGATTGAACTTGGCGCTCAGCCGCATCCCCCACATCAGCGCAAAGGTGAGCGGGCCGGTTTGATTTGGCTGCCCCCAAGTCAATACAACCAGCATCAGCAGCGTCGCGGCAAGGGCGATCTCGTGATGGATCACGGTCGCTGTCGCCAGCCTAAATCTTGCCCAACCCGCAGCCTCTGGCGGGCAGGGAAGCCGCCGGGGCCCTGCGACAAACCCCATCAAAAAGCCCATCTCATGCCAACCCCAGACGACGATGGCCGCCGCAAAGCCCGCATACGCGCCAAACACACTCGTATCGCCAGCAAAGCTTGTGATCGCCGCGATCGCGATCAGCGCAGCAACGCCCGCTACCCGGTGACTGGTCCGAAATGTGTCGCGCGGGCGGCTATCAAGCCAAACCACGACAGCCGTGCCCACGAACCAGGCCAGGAAAGCAAAGACGAGCGGTGGCACCATTACCAGGTTGGAACCATGCAGACTTGTGCGGGCGCTTCGTTGCGCTGCACCGGGGTGGTATAAAGCCGGATGAAATTGATTGCCGCTGCTGCGGTAAGCCCGATCCGCTTGATACCGCCAATCACGCCGCCCTGAGCGGTCGCAGCATCAATCTTCGCCGAAACAATCCGCATCCGTTCAAGGCCAGCCCTGAAGCGGGGCGAATCGGTGTCGAGCGTCATCGGAAAAACCTGCTTCGTGATCTCAGAGCAAACCTGGAACACGCGCAAATCATAGTCGGTCGGATCAATGCCCAATGCCTTGTGAAAAGCAGGCCGATTGTGATCGCGCACATACATCGTGGCGTAGATCGCCACCAGGAAAAAGCGCACCCACAGTTTGTTCAAACCGGTCAGCAGCTTGGGGTCGTTGCGCATCAGCAGCGCAAAGGCGTCACCGTGGCGAAACTCGTCATTGCACCATTGTTCAAACCAATTGAAAATCGGGTGAAACCGCAATTCTGGGTGCTTTGCCAAATGGCGATAGATCGTGATGTAGCGGGCATAACCAATCTTTTCGGAGAGATACGTCGCATAGAAAATGAATTTGGGACGGAAATAGGTGTACTTCTTGGTTTTGGTCAGGAACCCCAGATCGATCCCGATGCCCGAATCCTTAAGCGTGTCGTTGATAAACCCGGCGTGCCTGCTTTCATCGCGGCTCATTAGCTTAAACAGCATCTTGATATCAGGATTTTTGGAGCGGCGCTGGATTTCGGCATAGAGAATGCAGCCTGAAAACTCGGAGGTGAGCGAGCTGACCAAAAAGTCGATAAACTCTTCGCGCAGTTCCTCAGGCAGGCTTTCGATCACACCGTTAAAGGCTGCGGTCCGCTTGAAATGCAGCTTGTTCGGGTCGGCCTGCATTTCGGCGATCAACTGATCCCATTCACCCCGCACAGATGACACGTCGATCTTGTCGAGGGCGACAAAGTCGGTGGTGTAAAAACGGGGCGACAATAATGTGTTTTCCCGAGCGATCTGCATTGTATCAGGCAAATTCGCATTCGGCGCTGCCGTGATTTGCGTAATGGCGTTCATGCGTTCCTCCGCGAGATGAAGCTTACTTCGTACAGTTCGGACATCTCGAAATGCCCTTTAGTCTTTATCCAGAGGCGCTCCAGCAGATTTGCGCGTTCGACGGTTGCCATGCGGTTAAACACTGCGCTCTCGCCAAATCCAACTCGAATCGGGTCACCGTGGACGCGGACTTGGTCTCCGGGATTGATTGCTATGCCGCCTGCAAGCTTCACATGCGCACACAAAGCGCGGTCGCTATGCTCAATTTCGATCCGGCACGGCGTGTCAAAGCTGGTTCGCGGGAAAAGCTTCATGGTTCTTTCCGCGGCGCTTTTGCCGTCGCTTTAATTGGGACTGGTAGCAGCAAAAGGAAAGCGGTGCGGTTGGTCCCGCCAAACGCGCCCAGCTCAAGGTTGCGGCCGGTTGCTGTGTCAACGAGCGACAATTCGCCATCGGTCCACAGGGTCAGCCGGAAAGGAGGCTGATTGCCAATCCCGTGCATCCGGCGCTCACGCGCCAAACCGCGCATCACGCCCCGGATAAA
>JBBRXQ010000489.1:0-2411 GCA_038238515.1 Sphingomonadales bacterium
CTTTGGGTGTGATCATCCTCCACGTATGGGCGCTACACATCCCCGGCTCGTCGAATCCGACCGGTATCGAAGTGAAAACCGAGTCAGACACTGTTCCTTTTCACCCTTACTACACTGCCAAAGACGGTTTTGGACTTGGCATCTTCCTGATCATCTATGGTGCGTTGGTGTTCTTTGCGCCAAATTTGCTGGGCCATCCGGACAATTATATCCCGGCGAACCCACTCTCGACCCCCGCACACATCGTGCCCGAATGGTACTTCTGGCCGTTCTACGCCATCCTGCGCGCCTTCACTTACGACTTCCTGTTTATTCCAGCAAAACTCATGGGTGTGTTGGCAATGTTCAGCGCAATCTTGGTCTGGTTTTTCTTGCCGTGGCTGGACAACGGCCCGGTGCGCTCAGGCCACTACCGCCCCATGTTCCGCATCTTCTTTTACCTGCTAGTCGTTGATGTGCTGGTCTTGGGTTATTGCGGCGGTGCCGCAGCAGCAGAACCTTTTGTGATGATTTCGCAGGTTGCCTCAATTTATTACTTCCTGCATTTCCTAGTGATCTTGCCGATCGTAGCTTCGATTGAAAAGCCGCAGCCGCTGCCCTTCTCGATCACCGAGTCGGTTCTTGGCAAGGATAAGGGCGCTAAGCTTGTCCCCGGAAAGTTGTCGCCCGGCATGCTTGGTAACCCCGCAACCGCCTAATAAAGTCTAGCCTGCTTCATGCCGGCCTAATTTAGGCCTAGCGTTAAACTTACGAGAGATTTGTTATGGTCCGTCTGTTTGGTCCCCTTGTCGGCTTGTTCTTTGCGGCCGCGCTTTTCTGGTCGTTCGGGAACGGCGCCTATGTCGCAGCGACCGAGAAAACTCCTGAAACAGCAGAGCATCTGTTTCATAAACACCCTGAGGAAGTTGCTTTCTCGTTTGACAGCTTGGTGGGTACTTTTGACAAACAACAGCTGCAGCGCGGCTTCCAGGTTTACAAAGAAGTGTGCTCAAACTGCCATAGCTTGAAGCATGTCGCTTTCCGCGATCTTGGCGCGATTGGCTACAATGAGGCTGAGGTTAAGGCGATTGCTAAGCAGTGGCCATCAAAGGCTATTACGTTTGACCCAAAGACAGGCGATCGCGGCGAACGCGCTAACCTGCCTTCTGATCCGTTCCCAACAGTGTATTATGCTGGTCAAGGTGTGCCGCCGGATCTCTCATTGATCACCAAGGCGCGTCATGGCGGTCCGCAGTATGTCCGCTCGCTGCTCACCGGATATGCAGAACAAGAAGGTTACAAAAACGCGGAGGGTGTTGAGCTTCTCAAGAAGTTCCCAGACGCCAAAACCCCCGAAGGACTTTACTTCAATCCGTACATGGCCAATCTCAACTTGGCGATGCCCGCTCCATTGGTCTCTGATGGTCAGGTGACGTACAGCGACGGCACGGCGGCCAGCGTCAAGCAAATGTCAACTGATGTGTCGGCGTTTCTCGCTTGGTCTGCCGAACCCAAATTAGACATGCGCAAGCAAACGGGATGGGCAGTGTTGGGCTTCCTTTTGTTCGCCACCATTCTTGCTTACTTTGCCAAACGAAACGTATGGTCGAACCTGCACTGATAGGGCAAACCAGAAAAATGCGAACAAAGGCCACCGGCAACGGTGGCCTTTTTGCTTTGGGCCGATAGAACGCGCTCCATGATGACAAATCCGATGATCACAACTCCACTGATGACAACTGGCGAACTCCAAGCGCTTGTGCGCACAATCCCTGATTTTCCGTCGCCAGGAATTCTCTTCCGCGATATCACCACATTGATCAGCCACGGCGATGGTTTTGCTGCTTGCGTGAGCCACCTTGCAGACCGAGCAAGGGCCGCCAATGCCGAAACCATCGCCGGGATGGAAGCTCGCGGCTTTATCTTTGGCGCGGCGGTTGCGGCGCAACTCGGCATCGGCTTCGTGCCAGTGCGCAAGCCGGGCAAATTGCCCGTACCCACCATCGGCGTCGATTATGCGCTGGAATATGGGATCGACCGGCTTGAGATCGATCCGGGCGCCATCCGAAAGGGTAGCCGGGTGGTCATCGTCGACGATCTGATCGCCACCGGCGGGACCGCAATGGCCGCCGCCGAGCTGCTTCGCCAGGCGGGCGCGCAAATCAGTCACGCGCTCTTTGTGATCGACCTGCCCGATCTTTCCGGCGGCGCCCGCTTGCGCAGCGCAGGGGTGACGGTTCAGGCGCTCATGCAATTCGCTGGACATTGAGCAAGGCCCGGACATTGAGCAAGGCAGGGTAACCGCGTGTCGACAAGGTTGACGGGCGGCCGCCGATCGTGGCAAGCAAACTTGGGCAAGCGGGTATAGCATATCGGTAATGCACTAGCCTTCCAAGCTAGCTAGGCGGGTTCGATTCCCGCTACCCGCTCCA
>JBBRXQ010000490.1:0-2410 GCA_038238515.1 Sphingomonadales bacterium
AAGCTGCGCACATCGCCGTGATGCTGCAGATGGCGGCGCACGATGTCTTGGAGCGAGGCGGAGGTGAAGAAAAACTCTTGCCGCAGCCGCAATTCTTGCCCCGCTGGGGTCGAATCCGCTGGATAGAGCACGCGCACCAAGCTTTCAGCGCGCGATTGTCCGGCCAGCGCGCCGACATGGTCACCCGCATTGAACGCATCGAGCCGGATCGGATCGAGCGCGGCGGCGGTCCACAGCCGCAGCGTGTTAACCCGCTTGCCCCGCCAGCCGACCACTGGCGTATCAACCGCATAGGCCTCAATCTGCTCGGCCGGATGCCATTGCACGCCGTCGCCCTGATCGATCACTTCGCCGCTAAAGCCAACGCGGTAGGCGCTTTCGCGGCGGTCGAATTCCCAAGGATTGCCGTGGCTGAGCCAGGTTTCGGGCAATTCCACCTGCCAGCCATCGTCGATGCGTTGGCGGAACATGCCGTTCACATAGCGGATGCCATAGCCGTAGGCCGGGATATCAAGGCTGGCGAGGCTTTCCATAAAGCATGCCGCCAGCCGCCCGAGCCCGCCATTGCCCAGCGCGGCATCGGGCTCAAGCTCCTCAATCGCGGCCAGATCAAAACCATAGCTGCGCAGCGCGTGCTCCATTTCGCGGGTCATGCCCATGTTGGAGAGCGCATCGCGCAGAAGCCGCCCGATCAGGAATTCGAGGCTGAGATAGTAGACCCGTTTGCTGCCCGCATCATACGTGCGCCGGGTCGATTCCATCCACCTGTCGATCACCGCATCGCGCAGCGTGAGCACGGTGGCAGTAAACCAATCGTGCGGTTTGGCGGCACGTTCATCCTTACCAACGCGGTGGCGCAGGACGTCGATAATGTGTGCATCAATCGCGGCTGGTCCTGCTGAAGGGGCGGGCGCGGGGGGAATTTCAGCTTTCAACGCGTTAGCTCCATGGTTTGCAAACATGCACCCTTCAACGCGAAAGCGAGCGGGCCAGCGCGGCCCTTCGACTGGCCTTTCGTCAGCATCGCATGCCCCATCACCCGTTTAAGTTCCATTTGCGGCAGAGTGTGCGCGAGAGATGCGCAGGTGCGCAAGCACTTCCGGCGGCAACGGCGCGCGCGTGCATTGGAATACGAATGCAGGGGAATACGAATGCAGGCGCGGCTTCGCGCGCTTCACAGCATGCGGCGCAGCGTTTGATCCTTCAGCGCGAAGTGGTGATACAGCGCCGCGCCAATATGCAGCGCCGCCAATGCGGCGAAGGCATAGCCCATTATTTCGTGCGCTTCGGCTGCTGCGCCCACAATCGCCATGCCCTTGGTCAGCGGCAGCTTTGGCCACAGGAACAATCCGTAGATCGAAATCGGATACTTGCTTGCCGAGGTGAAGATCCAGCCGGTGAGCGGCATCGCGATCATCAGCGCATAAAACGCCAGATGATTGATGCGCGACACCAGCTTTAGCCGGGGGCTGAAACCGGCGGGCAGGGCTGGGGCCGTCCATGTTAGCCGCCAGCCGAGCCGCGCCAGCGAGAGCATCAGGATAAGAATGCCGGTCGCCAAATGCGAGGGCGTCCACACCTGCATTTTGTCCAGCGTCTCGCCAAACAAGCCCGTTGTTAGATTGACGATGATCAGCGCGGCAATAACCCAGTGCAGCGCCCGCGCGGTCTGATTATAACGGATGGTGTGCGCCGGTGTGGTCATGCGCAGATCAGCGTTTCTTGGGCTTCTTGGCGGCAATCGCCTCTATCTCGATGAGGAACGAAGGATCAACCAGCGCGGCTACCTGAAAGGTTGAGCGCGCGACTGTGTTTGGATTTTCGGCGGTTTTGAAAAAGGTTTTGAAACCCGCATTGGCCCCGGCAAAGTCCATCTTGCCCAGTTTCGGGTCCGCCGCCACAAACAGCGTCAGCTTGATCACATCGGACATCTCATACCCGCGCGAGGCCAAGATTGTCTTGATTTTTGAGAGCACGCTGATCGTTTGCGTCTTGGTATCGCCGAGGTCCTCGATCGATTTGATCTCGGTCTTGGTGGGATCAATCGGCGATGCGAGCTGTCCGGAAAGATAGAACAGATCGGTGCCAGCCTTCACATCGGCCCCATCGAGCAGCAGATTATTGGGATTGCTTTGCACGCGGGTGACTTGCGCCTGCGCAGCGGTCATCGGGGCAAGCGTGGCAAGCGCGGCGGCGGATAAAAGCGTGAAGCGCATCAAAATGTCCTTTGCGTGGGCAATATGTCCGCCGGGAACCGGCTGGGGGAGGCGGCGCCTGCGCTCGAAACGAATGTCGAGGGGTGTTTCTGCAACAGGGTGCCTTTGAGGTCCAGTGTCTTTTACATCACACCCCTGTAACTTTTTTGGCTTGTGCGAAAGAAAGCGTAAGACTGCAGCGTAACAATTGAATA
>JBBRXQ010000491.1:0-2406 GCA_038238515.1 Sphingomonadales bacterium
GCCGCGCCCGTGCGCGCCATCGCCGAAGATCCCGCCGCTGCTTATGATTATACCGCGAAGGGCAATCTGGTCGCGGTGATCTCGAATGGCACCGCCATTCTCGGGCTCGGCAATCTCGGCGCGCTCGCGTCTAAGCCAGTGATGGAAGGCAAAGCGGTCCTATTTAAGCGGTTTGCCGACGTCGATTCGATCGATATTGAGCTCGATACCGAAGACCCGCAGGCATTTATCGATGCGGTCGCGCTGATGGAGCCCAGCTTTGGCGGTATCAACCTTGAAGATATCAAAGCGCCCGAATGCTTCATTATCGAGCAGGCGCTGCGCGATAAGCTCAAAATTCCGATCATGCACGATGATCAGCATGGCACCGCAATCATCTCGGCGGCGGGCTTGCTCAATGCGTGTTTCCTTACTGGGCGCGATCTGGGCAGCGTCAAAGTCGTAGTCAACGGCGCGGGCGCAGCCGCCATCGCCTGCACCGCGCTGATCAAGGCGATGGGCGTGCGGCACGACAATGTGATCATGTGCGACCGCCAAGGCCCGATCTATCGCGGCCGCGAAGGCGGGCTAGACCAATGGAAAAGCGCGCATGCTATCGATACCGAAGCGCGCAGCCTTGAGGATGCGCTGGTGGGCGCAGATATCTTCCTCGGGCTATCCGCCGCCGGCGCGCTAAAGCCCGAATGGGTGATGAAAATGGCCCCGCAGCCGATCATCTTTGCCATGGCCAATCCCGATCCCGAAATCACCCCGCCAGAGGCCAAAGCCGCGCGGCCCGATTGCATTGTTGCCACCGGGCGATCGGATTATCCCAATCAAGTCAACAACGTGCTTGGCTTCCCGTTCATTTTTCGCGGCGCGCTCGATGTGCGGGCCACCATGATTAATGAGGAGATGAAGATCGCCGCCGCGCAAGCCATTGCGCAGCTCGCACGCGAAGCCGTGCCCGAAGAAGTCGCGGTGGCGTACGGCGTAAATCAGCAATTCGGGCTCGATTATATTATCCCCGCGCCCTTCGATCCGCGCCTTATGGAAGTGGTTTCGTCCGCCGTTGCCAAGGCGGCGATGGATTCGGGCGTCGCGCAAAAGCCGATCGAAGACTTCGACGAATACCGCCACAGCCTTAAAGCGCGGCTCAATCCGACCACTGCGGTGCTCACCAGCGTCTATGCAGCGGTGAAGAAAAACCCCAAGCGCGTGGTTTTTGCCGAGGCGGAAAACGAAGTGGTGCTGCGCGCCGCGATCCAGTTCCGCGATTTTGGCTATGGCACCCCGGTCCTCGTCGGGCGCACGCAGGCGGTGCTCGATAAGCTGGTCGAGTTGGGGATTAACGATCCCGGCAGCTATGAAATCCACAATTCGAATGTCTCGCCGCTGGTGCCCGAGATGACCGAATTTCTCTACAAGCGGCTCCAGCGCCGGGGTTTCCTCCAGCGCGATGTGCGGCGCATGGTCAACCAAGATCGCAACGTGTTCGCCTCGTTGCTCGTCGCGCTAGGGCACGGCGACGCGCTAATCTCGGGCATGACCCGCACCTTCGCGCAATCGATGAAGGAAGTGTTCCACGTGCTTGATCCCAAGCCCGGGCATCTTCCCTTTGGCATCCACATGATGGTTGCCAAAAAATACACCGTGTTCCTCGCCGATACCACGGTGAACGAGCGCCCCAGCGCCGAGGATCTGGCCCACATCGCCACCGAAACCGCCGCCGTGGCGCGGCGCATGGGGCACGAGCCGCGCGTGGCTTTCGTGTCATATTCCACCTTCGGCAATCCCTCGGGCCGCTGGCTCGACAATATCCGCAACGCGGTCAGCATCCTCGATGAGCAAAAGCCAAACTTCGAATACGAAGGCGAAATGGCCCCCGACGCCGCGCTCAATCCAAAGGTTATGGCCAACTACCCGTTCTGCCGCCTCTCCGGCCCCGCCAACGTGCTGATCATGCCCGGCCTCCATTCGGCCAACATCTCGGCCAAATTGCTGCGCGAACTGGCGGGCAACGCGGTGATCGGCCCCATGCTCATCGGCATGGAAAAACCCGTCCAAATCGCCGCGATGACCTCACTGGCCCCGGATATCCTGACCCTAGCTGTCCTAGCTGCCGCCGGCATCGCCGGCTAAAACCCAACGCAGTCCCCCTCCCGCCTGCGGGAGGGGTTAGGGGTGGGCCCTTGCCACCATCAACTAACGCTTGACAAAACAAACCATATAGGCTAAATACCCACGCATCGGGAGCAGGCTTGTGGCCACCAGCCTTGCTCTTTTGGTTTCACGCACTCTTGAGTGATGCCAAAGCGACCGGTGCGGGCTGCGGGTTTAATGTGGGGCGTTACCAAACGTCTTGATCAGGCATTTACCGCGCCAGCACATGGATCATTGCTTGGAAGCGCGCCGGGTCTTGCACCC
>JBBRXQ010000492.1:0-2398 GCA_038238515.1 Sphingomonadales bacterium
AGCGTGCGCACCCCTGCTCCGTCGGTTGTCGGCCAGCATAATGCGGAGATCTATGGCGGGTTGCTCGGCATGTCAGACGCGCAACGCAGCGATTTTGCGAAGCGCGGGATCATCTGATGAGCACCGACTATGCGCAGATCGCCGCAAACTATACTGGCGCGTTCGATGGCCGCATTCCCTTTGGCCAAAGCCCGGCGCTGGTAATTGTCGATGTGGTGATGGCCTATCTCGATCCCGCATCGTCGCTTTATGCCAAGGTCGAGGATGCGCTGGCCAGCAACGAACGGCTGGCGGCGGCGGCGCGGCTGGCGGGCATTCCGGTGATCTTTACCAATGTGGCCTATGCCAAAGGCGGGGCGGATGGCGGATTGTTTTTCCGCAAGGTTCCCGCGCTCAAAGCCTTCGAAGCCGGATCGCCGCTGGGTGCGTTTCCGCCCAGCCTGCAACCGCAAGACGGCGATCTGGTGGTGACTAAGCAATATGCCTCGGCGTTCTTCGCCACGCACCTTGCCTCGACATTGACCGCGCTACGCGTCGATACTGTGCTGATCACGGGGTTTTCCACCTCGGGCTGCGTGCGCGCAACCGCGCTTGATGCGATGCAGCATGGGTTCGCACCGTTCGTGGTGCGCGACGCATGCGGAGACCGGCATCCCGGCCCGCACGAAGCCAATCTGTTTGATCTTCAGGCTAAGTATGCCGAGGTGATCAGCGAAAACAGAGCATTAGAGCATCTACATGCTATAAACGCCTGACAAAAACCCGTTGACCGTGCGTTAAACCTAAGCTGCAGCGCCCAGATAGCCGAGTTGTCCGGCCTTAAACACAGCCTGACTGCGGTTTACCGCGTTCAGCTTTTCGCCAGCGCGCTGGATGTGATAACGCACAGTGGCATGGCTTAGGCGGAGTAGAAGGCTGACTTCCTTGTCAGTCTTGCCAATGGCGGCCCAGCGCAGGCATTCGACTTCCCGTTTCGACAGCTTGCAATCATTGGGGATCCATTGGCGAGTCCGCATGATATTGACGTAGCTTGACAAGAAGCGCCGCGTGATCGCGCCAAGCATTTCGCCGTGCAGCGCGAATTGATCGGTAAGGTCGGTTATCTCGCGGTCGATGGGTGAGAAACTAGCCGCAGCAATTTGGCCGAATGACAGATGCACTGGCACCACCATCGTGGCACCGCAGGTGACATAGCGGCGAAATTCGGCGAAATTAAGCGCTTCGAGATAACGGTTCGGCCAACTCGTGTGAGCGCCCGCTTCGTTGCACCAGAAAGGTTCGCTTTCATATCGACAGGCGCGCGGAATAGGTGAGCTCAGCGCCAATCGCGGATCTTCCCACCAGCGCTCGCCATCGGCCACCCAGCCAAACACTGCTGCATTTATAATCGCGCCTTCGGCATCGACGATCTGATCTTTCGAAGCAATGTCGCCCGTGGCAGCAATGCGAAAGCCGCGTTCAAGGGATGCTGCGTTTAGGGCAACGGCCGCTGGCCGAATGTCTTCAAGCTCGCGGATCGTCACCGCTTCAATCGTATCGGGGTTCCAGCTCATCCTTGTGTCCAGGGCGGGTCGTGCATGCGAACCACCTCTTTTCCCTTACGAGATCATAATGATTCTACGCGCGAACGCAATGCGCTCGCGCAGCAGCACGATAGGTTTTTGAACCCAGCAGCGAACGGCGATTAAAGCCCGAGAACCTGCTTCGCGATGATCGTCTTTTGCACTTCATCAGACCCGCCAAAGATGGTGTAAGCCCGCCCGTTCAGATAAGTTGGCATCGACACTTGCGCTTCGCTGCTGCCGATCGGCTCTGGCGCGGTATTGCCATACAGCGGGCGCGAAACCGGCAATTGCAGGCCTTCGTAGCCAAACAAATCGACCGACAGCGTGTTAATGCTCTGCCGCAAATTGGAGCTGACCAGCTTAACCAGCGAAGTTTGCGGCCCGGCTGGACGGCCTTTGATGAGCTCTGCTAGGATACGCAGCTCAGTCACTTCAAATGCCTGCGCCTCAAGCCGCAAACGCGCCAAACGCTCCGCAAACGCCGCATCATGGATCATCGGGCCATTGATGCCCGAGGGCTCCTGACGCGCATATTGCTCGATTCGGTCAAGTTTGGCGAGCAATCCCGGAGCCGAAGCTCCGCCACCGCGCTCGTTTTCCAACAGGAACTTGGCGATGGTCCAGCCCTGCCCTTCCGCGCCAATCAGATTGTTCGCGTCGGTTTCGGCATTGTCGAAGAACGTTGCGTTAACTTCGTGATCATTCGCCATCGTGATGATCGGGTTCACCGTTACACCCGGCTGCTCCATCGGGATCAACAAAAAGCTTATGCCCTCTTGCTTTCTGACGTCAGCATTGGTGCGCACCAGCGCAAAGATCCAATTGGCGTGATG
>JBBRXQ010000493.1:0-2393 GCA_038238515.1 Sphingomonadales bacterium
AGCCCCGCATCGAGCAGACATTGCAGCACGCCCAGCGCCGAAGCGGGCGTCTCTTCCGCCGCCTTCAAGATCACCGAGCACCCCGCCGCAATCGCCGCGCCCAGCTTGCGCCCGCAATTGCTTACCGGGAAATTCCACGGCGCGAATGCTGCCACTGGCCCCACTGGCTCGTGCACCACGGTTGATCGCATGCCATCGGGCCGCACCAGCGCGCGCCCATAGATGCGAAAAACTTCGCCCGCATAAAAGTTAAACAGATTGGCGCAAATCCCCACTTCGAGCCGCGCCTCGGCCAGCACCTTGCCCTCCTCCATCGTCACGATCCGCGCCATATCCTCCTGCCGCTCCATCAGCAGCCGCGCTGCGCCTTGCAGCACCGCCGCGCGCTGTTGCGGCGTGGATTTGCGCCACAGCCGAAAGCCTGCCTGCGCCGCCTCTAGCGCACGATCCAAATCGGCGGCTTCGGCCAGCGGCAATGCGCCAATCGTCTCGCCATTGGCCGGATTGACCACAGCATGCGTGCGCCGCCCGCCGCCCGAAACCGGCTGGCCATCGATCATCATATGAAGCGCGGGATAAGTGGTCATGCAGCTGCCTTGTCAGATTGCGGAAAAAACCGCTTCAAGCAGCCCGAACGGCCACGTGCTGCGCTTTTCCGGCCAAATGCACGGGCTCTATAGGCGATCATTTCGGGCCATGCAAAGCTGCCTAAAATGGCGGCAAGACAGCGCCGGGCAAAAGCTGGTAGATCGATGATCATGCCGAAAGGAAATCCTTGTCATGCAAGTCAACGCGCTGGATCACATCAATATCATCACCGACCGGCTTGATGAGACTGCCGAGTTTTACCGCTCGCTGCTCAATCTCGAACGCCGCAACGCGCCCTCGCCGCTCACCCCGCAAACCGCGCAGTGGATGCACGATGCCGCCGGCAAGCCGATTATCCATGTCAATTCAGTCGATTGTCCGCGCGCATTCGAGCGAACGGTTGAGCCCGGCTCGCTCACTGGCGCGATCCACCATGTCGCATTGCGCTGCACCGGCTATGATGATGTGATGGAGCGGATCACCGCGCTCGGCCTTGATCACCAGATCAACACCGTCACCAGCATCGGCCTACGCCAGATCTTCACCGCCGACCCCAACAACGTGCTGCTAGAGCTAAATTTCTTCGCCGACTAAAACGATCCTCACCATTTTTACGAAGGACAAATGGGGAGGATTGGGTTGGGTTACTTCTCAGCAATAAATTCCGCCCAAGCCGCAGCCCCCGGATACTCGCTCGTGTCCGGCGACCAATGGACCTCCATCAATGCGCGCGCCTGCGCCTCAGGCATCATGCGAACTTCGCGGTTAAACCGGTAGAAAAACGCCGAAACCCGCCAGTTCATGATGCAATGCACATGCACCGGGTGCGCGCCCTCGTCCAGCGCAGAGCAGAACGCAGCATAGTGAGCCTCGCTCGGCGCATCAAAAGGCACCGGGATATGCGTATAATCAATGCCCTGCCCCGCGAGCAAAGCGGCCTCATCCGCCAGCGCGTCGGGATGCGTATCCAGCGCCAGATTGATCACATGCCGCACGCCAATCGCCGCCAGCCGCGCCACATCTGCGCCCTCAACCCGCCCCGAAGTCGTGGTATCCGCCGCCAGCCGCTGCCAGCCGCGCATATCCTCCGGATCAGCGCCAAGCTCAGCCATCAGCCGCCTTTCGCTTCCAGCGCCTTGTCCTCATTGGCGCGCTTGATCAGGTACATGCGGATCGATTCAACATCGGTGCTGTTCAGCGCCGACTTGAACGAAACCATGCCATTTTGATGCAGCGCGCCCGCCAGCACAACGGCTTGCAGCGCTTCGTCTGAGGCGATCACACCCGAATGGCGCAGGTCGGGGTTCAGCCCGCCCGATATCGCCGCATCGCCGTGGCAAACCGAGCAATAACGTCCATAATGCCCGCTGCCCGAAGTCACTTGCGCCAGCGTGCCCATGAACGGCGGCGGATCAAGCACCATCTTGTTCATCGGCGGCGGCGCGGGCAATTGGCCGTTCGCGCCCAGCTTAAACACCATCAGCCGGCTGATATTGCGCGTCGTGCCGCCCTTGTTGGCCAGCACACCGGTGGCCACATCCCAAACCCCGCCCCAGCCGACCAGGATCGCAACATACTGCTCGCCGCCTATCGCATAGGTCATCGGCGCGGCCAGAATGCCGCTCTGCGCGGGATAAGACCACAGCTTGGCGCCCTTGTCCGCGCTATAGGCGACAAAATTACCGCCAGAAGTGCCCTGAAACACCAGATTTCCGGCGGTCGAAAGCACGCCGCCGTTCGATGGCCCAAGCTGCTCCACCTGCCACACCGGCTTGCCCGCCGCCACATCCCAAGCGATCAACTGC
>JBBRXQ010000494.1:0-2390 GCA_038238515.1 Sphingomonadales bacterium
GACGACGACCGTATCACGCGTATCGGACGGTTCATCCGCCGCTCGAGCATCGACGAGTTGCCGCAGTTGATCAATGTTATCCGCGGCGACATGAGTATTGTCGGTCCGCGTCCGCATGCCATTGGATCGCTGGCAGGCGAGCGGCATTTTTGGGATGTTGATTCGCGTTATTTGCTGAGGCACTCGCTAAAACCTGGATTGACTGGGCTAGCACAAGTTCGCGGACTACGGGGAGCTACCGACTCGGAGGCCGATTTGACGAGTCGCTTGCAGGCCGATCTCGAATATCTCGATGGCTGGACGATGTTGCGTGACTTGCGCATAATTTTCGGCACTTTGACTGTTCTCCTTCACGACCGGGCGTTTTAGCGCCGAATTGGTGCGAATTTGCGTTCAGCTGCTGCAACTGCACCGCTTATGACGCATTGTGACCGCATTTGACCAGAAGTCCGCCCTGGAAGTACGCAAAACAGCGCATGCATGAGCTGAGTAAAATGCTCGCTTCTGCAGCATCAAGTGTTGCATTACGTAGTGAAACAACGTATTCCACTTCGGTACGCAAACAGCTCCGGGGTTTATTATGCACATTTCCAAGATCGCACTATCGAGCATAGCGACTATAGCGCTGGCCTTTGGCGGCGTTGCGCAGGCGGAAGCCGTGCGCGCCGGCGCTTCCCTTCCTGTTGCGAAGGCAGCAAAGGTTTCGCGCAAGAATGCTAAAAAAGGCATTGAACTCAGTGCAAACGATAATTCGACCACCCCGATCCTCGTTGGCGTGGTAGGCCTCGCGGCAGGCATTGGTATCGGTGTTGCCGTGGCGAATAAATCGCCTTAACCGCGTTTATTCTTCTCGATTTGATGGGCTCAGAGCTGTTGTTCTGGGCCCATTTTCGTGTTTTATCGCTTCTGCTCCACCTGCATCGGGATGATGCTCCTATTGAAAATTACTACGAGGTTTCGACACGTGCATCAAAGCGGCGTGCCAAACTTCAAGATCAGCATGTCCAATCAACACCTGGTGTGTTTCAAAGAAGCTAAAAAACTGACTGTGAGCTGAAGTCGGCCCAAAGCGTTTCATTCTGAGAAGAATACTCTCAAGCCACGAAAATATGTGCTGTGAACACGAGAAATCCAGTAATTTTTGGTGATGCGCAATAACAAGAAATCAGCTACTTATAATCATCGGTAAAGTCAGGATTTGCTCTACAAAGTGGTTATTAAGATACATGAAGGTTTGTGAAGAATGAGCGGCAGAGCCAAATTGATATACCGATTGCTTCTGGTGCGCGCTTGATACGCGATCTTCCCAGAAGCAGTAACTATAATTTGGCTCAGAATTCTAAGCCAAAAAGTCGGCAGTTAGCAATGCCGTTGCCCGGAACCGCCTTGGTCATGGCCATCGTCGGCGTGTCAATTGTTCTTGGTGGCGGCGGCACTTCTAATCCACACACCGAGATTTTGCTACAGTTACTCACTATCGGTTTCATGGTGCCGCTGATTGTTATGGCGTCGTTCCAGCGCGGCCTTGGTTCGATCCATCCAGCGGCTTGGATTATCGGAGGATTGGTGCTGGCGCTGCCCCTGGTCCAGCTTGTCCCGCTTCCGCCAGCCGTATGGCAAGTCCTCCCGGGGCGTGAAGTTGAAGTCCAGTCTATCGCTCTCGTGGGGCCTGCTGATCGGTGGATGCCCTTGAGCATGGCGCCGGCGCGGACTTTCACGTCGTTGCTTAGTATGGTTTTCCCAGTTTTACTTCTCACACAGGTTTCACGTCTTTCGATCCGAAGCCGTCGCTGGCTTTGCGCCACAATCGCGGTTGGCGGCGGGCTCTCCATGCTCTTGGGCATACTGCAGGTGTCCAACGCAGGAGACGCTGCGTGGTCGCTCTATGCCTATTTTAGTGAAGGTTTTCTCTGCGGCTTTCAGGCAAACCGCAACCATCAAGCGGATATCTTGCATATCGCGCTGCTTGCCTTTGGAGCGTTGGCCGCCCCTCGGTTGATGGATGGTCGGCGCCACATTTTGACATGGATGGTATCCGCTGCGGCAAGCGCGACTTTCCTCGTTGGCGTCATAATGACTGGGTCACGCACTGGGATCGCCCTAAGCGGTATTACAGTTGCTCTGCTGTGCGCCATGTTCTGGCCTGCAATGCGCAAGCACATGCCCAGCGCCCGCTGGCTCTTCGGCGGCGGTCTTGCGATCAGCCTATCAATCTTCGGCCTGTTGCAGTTGCAGTCTATTGAGCGGGTCGTTGCGCGCTTTTCTTTGACGAAAGAGGGTCGTTGGGATCTTTGGGTTGATGCCAGCTATGTTCTTCATCAGGTCTGGCCCGTTGGTGCTGGCATTGGAGCCATCGCGCCTGTGCTTCAGGCTGCTGAGCGACTTGAGGC
>JBBRXQ010000495.1:0-2377 GCA_038238515.1 Sphingomonadales bacterium
GCCCAAGCCGCCTCCTCCACCGCCGCCAAGCCCGATCGAAGCCAGTCCGCCGCGCAGCGCCTGCGCGGCAATTTCATCGAGCACTTTGAGCGCGGTGCGCCGCAAATCGTCAAAGCCCAAGCTGCCCTTGCGGATCGCGCCCAGCAACCCGCGCTCCAGCGCGTCGCCGCCTTTGGCGAAGCCATCGACCACGATCGACTCAAAGCTGCTGCGCATCTTGCCAAGGTCGGCTGCAAAGCCTTCCGTGCTGGCGCGCACGTCAACAACTAGCGAGCTAAGATTATCCATGGCCTTCTTGCTCCATCATTGCGCTCAAAGTCAGCCGGTCGATGCCATCGCCCGGCGGCGGCGCGGCTGCTGCTAGGATCGAAGCCAGCTCTTCGGGCGTTGCTGACCAAAATGTGGCGGGACCCCAGCCAAGCAACAGTGCGGCCTGCCCCGAGAGACGCGCTGCGGCAGGGCCAAACCGCTCGCTCATCCGCCGCCCTTAAGCACTTGCACCAGCAGCGCGCGCAGCGGGCCGGCCAACGCGGCCAATCCAGCGCGGGTCACCGCCTCGGCAAACGCTTCCCTGCTCGTCTCATCTCGGCCATTTTCGTCACGGTTGGCCAGGCAATGCCAAAACAGCCCGACCAGCTCCGTCAGCTTCAGCTCGCCGCCGCTGGCGCGCTCGACTAGCCGAAACAGCGAGCCGAGCTCCTCCTCCGCCGCGACCAGCGCGGCAAAGCTTGGGCGCAGCACATGTGCCATGCCGTCCAGCAGCAAAGCCACTTCGCCCCGGTGCGGGTTGGCGGTCTGACTTTCGGCTGCACCGCTCATACTTGCGCCACCGCGCCAGAGCTTTCCAGCGTCAGCGTGTAATTGCGCTCACCGTTGAAATCGCCTGAATAATCCAGCCGCTGGACCAGGAATTTGCCGCGCATCTTCTCGCCGCCTTCGAACGACAGCTCATAATCGGTGATCGTGCCCGCCAGCGCATTGCCGCGCACCTGGCCCTCGGCGGAGCTACCAAGGAAAATGCCCGCCGCACTCACCGAAACCGAACGCGTCCCAGCGCCGGTGAGCAATTCGCGCCAGCCGCCTGAATCCTTGCTGGTGATCACCACCAGCTCGCCGTTGATCGAAAGCTGGGTTGTCCGCAGTCCAGCAACCGTATTGAAGGCCGGGGTCGCCGCGCCGTCGCTGATCTTCAATAGGAATGCACTACCCTTCTGAGCTGGCATGTCGTTTCTCCTGTTTTGAAATTAAAACGTCTCTCAGATGTTGCCCCCCCCCGCGAAGGCTAGGGCCCCTGTCCGGCAAACACAACTTTAAGCCGCCACAACCCGCGCCCGATATTCCAGCACAAGCGCGCGCAGCGCCTCGCCGCGTTGCTCAGAGCGCGCGCGCAAAAACGTCAGGCTGGCAATCTGAAACCCAGCCGCGCTCTGATCTGATGGCAAATTCATTACGCGCTGCTCGATCGCGCCGATCAGAGTGCTTTGCGCCAATGGATCATCGCCGCGATAATTGAGCTCCAGCGCAACCCGGATCTCGCGGCCCGGTCCGCTTTTGCTGCTCCAATCGATGCTCGCGCTGGCTGTCAGTGCCAACCAAGGCAGCGCTTTACGCAGCGGTGCTTCCTCAACGATCGCGTTCAGTCCGGCGTTCAGCGTACTATCCGCCACCAGCCAGGCCAGCAACACCGCGCGAAAGGCAAGTTCCATGGGTAGCTCCTGTTAAAATAGTGGCCACAGTCCGCTCGCCGTTCGCCACTTGTCCGGGCTAGGCTTGGCCTTAGCCGCGCGCGCTTCGGCCAGCTTCCGCGCCATGGCGGTCAGCCGCTGCTGCAGCCTCGCAAAATCGGTGCTGGCCGAAATCATGCCAACCGCATCCGCCGCCATGGCCGCCACAGCGCCGCAACCGCCGCCGGCGGAAAGCCCATCTGCTTGTCGCCGCCCTGCCGATCGTCTCGTAAGCGGTGCTGCGATGCTGCCAACCTCAGAATTCCATGGCCTAAAGCCTCGGGCAGAGCTGCCCAATCGCTTGCCAAACCTGCTGTAAACCGCACCACAATCCGTTTCTGGATTAGCGGCACTAACAAGCGCACCAGCCCGCCACCGTCGGTATCAAGGTCGAACTCATACGTGCTCGTGGCCAGCGCGGTGCGCGTACCATTCAGCGCGATTTCCGAAATGCCTGAGATCGCCTGGACCGGGCGGGTGCCAAGTCTTTGCCAGTCACCGCTCGCGGCTAGAATTTCTTCGCAGCCCGATTGCAGCGGCATAGCGCCGATAAAGCCCTCGCAGAGCTCCAGCGCTGCGCCGAGCAATGCGGTAAGTTCCGCGTCTTCGCGTGTGCTGGTTATGCCCAGCCACGCTTTCAGTTCGCTCAGCGC
>JBBRXQ010000496.1:0-2353 GCA_038238515.1 Sphingomonadales bacterium
GATCCGCGCAACCTTGCGGTTTTTATCAGCCATGGTTGCTGGCGCGGCGCTGGCCATTATTCTTGCCCCGCCTGCTGGCCAGATTGCTGACTGGCCGCCTGCTGACTGGCCGCCTGCTGACTGGCCGCCTGCTGGGCCGCATCCTTGGGCGGCGGCACCGCGATTTTCACGATCGAGATCGCATAGAACAGGATCACCAACCCGCCGAGGATGAGGCCAACGACAAGATTGCGGCTACGCTGGCGTGCGCGGATTTGTTCAGATTCGCTGGGGTTCATGGGAGGTTCCATCGATGTTCCGTTCATGATTGAATGCCATAAAGTGTCGCGTAGCGGTCTACCACCAGCGCGCCGAACAGGATAAACAAGTAGAAGATCGAATAGGCGAAGAGGCGTTTCTCGGACTTCATCTTGTCGCCTGTTTCGGATGTGCGCAGGCCAACTTCGATGGCATACCACAAAAATATCGAGCTGAGCACCAGCGCCGAAATGCCATAGAGATTGCCTGCGCCGCCGATGAACCACGGCACCAGCGTGAGCGGCAGCAGCAGGATGGAATAACCAAGGATTTGACGGCGGGTTGATTTCACCCCGGCGACCACGGGCATCATCGGGATCCCGACATTGGCATAATCGGTTTGCACAAACAGCGCGAGCGCCCAAAAATGCGGCGGGGTCCAGACAAAGATGATCAGGAACAGCAGGATGGGCATCACGGTGATGTCGCCCGTAACCGCGACCCAGCCGATCAGCGGGGGAAATGCACCAGCGCCGCCGCCAATCACGATGTTTTGCGGGGTGCGCGGCTTTAGCCAAACGGTGTAGATCCACGCATAATAGAAGATCGAGAACGCGAGAATTGCGGCAGCGAGCCAGCCGATCACCAGCCCCATGATCAAAACCGACGCGCCCGAGAGAAAGCCGCCAAAATCGCGCGCCGAGGTGCGGTCCATCCGGCCAGAAGGGATCGGGCGCTGCGAGGTGCGCTTCATCCCGCCATCGAGATCGGATTCCCACCATTGATTGAGTGCGGCAGAGCCCCCTGCCCCCACCGCGATGCACAAGATCGCGGTGAATCCAAGCACGGGATGGATATGCCCGGGCGCGGCCAGCAATCCGCACAGTCCGGTGAAGATCACCAGACTCATCACGCGCGGTTTGGTAAGCGCATAGAAGTCACGCCAGTGCGTGGGCAGCGTATTGGTTTCGGCAAGGGTCATGATCATGCCGCCCTTAGCTTGCGCCGCGCGATAGGGGAAGCGTTAGAGGGGGCAATGCGGCGCGGCGGTGCGATTGTGTCTGCGCGGGACATGGTACCGCCGGCGATGCGTTTGGCTGCGATAATCGATATTTGTTTGGAAGTGCGCGCGGGCGAAGCTAGCACTGGCGCTCGATGTGATCTCGCGCGGAGTTTTGTGATGGTACGCACGTCCTTTTGGGCCTTGACTGGCTTTTTGGCCTTGGCTGGCTTGGCGCTCATTCTCCCGGTGGCCGCACCCGCAGCGCCGCCTGCGCGCATGGCAATCACCAGCTTTGAGCAGCTCGCCCGCCCGCTGCCGCTGCCTTACGACGACAAAGCCGACGCCGATGCGGCGGTGGCCGAGGCGAGGGCGCGGGCGAAACGGGCGCACAAGCTGCTGCTGATTGATCTGGGCGGGAATTGGTGCCTCGATTGCCGCATTCTGGCAGGCGTGATGGAAACTCCGCCGCTGACCGGCTGGATGGCCAAAAATTTTGAGGTGGTGGCGGTCGATATCGGCCGGTTTGATCGCAACCAGCAAATCCAGCAGGGCTTTGGCATCAAGGGCCGCCTTGAAGGGGTCCCCGCGCTGCTGATCGTTAATCCGCGTACTGGCAAGCTGCTTAACGCAGGCCATGTGACTGCGCTGGCCGACGCGCGCACGCTCACCCCGCAGGCGCTGGCCGATTGGCTGGCGAGCTGGGTGAAGTAGCGGGCGCGGATCAACTGCGTCTCTTCCCGATCCCCAGCGCACTGCATCATCTCATTACCGTAACCCCGGGCTTGAACCGGGGTCCCGCTGTTTTTTGCGGTTTCGGGAATGGTGGCGCGCGCGGATCAAGCGGGACCCCGGGTCAAGCCCGGGGTGACGGGTGTGGTTAGGGATGTGCTTGATCCCATCTAGGGGAGGGGCTTTTGCAGAATCTTGTTGGATTTGGCGGCGCGCTGATGCTGCGGTTGGGCAGTGGGGGGGTATCGCGCGACCGGTGCGGCGCCTGCATTGCTCCTGCGAAGAGGGGCGCTGCGGGGAGGGCGTGGGCTGCTTCTTGGGCGAGTGACCGGATGGTGCAGTGCCTGACCCGGTTCAGCCTGTTGTCGATCAAAACCCAAACAC
>JBBRXQ010000497.1:0-2342 GCA_038238515.1 Sphingomonadales bacterium
CTTCAAATCTGCCAAAAATCGGGTCTTCAAGCAGCGCGTCTTGCGCAAACAGATGGACAAGCTTGGTATAATCGCCCTCATCCTGAATCCGCCAGAATTCCTCGATAACGCGTTGCGCTTCGCTAGCCATCGGTTTCTCCCAAATATACCCTTGGTAATTTGCCATGATCCCGGGCGCACTGCCCCTATGAAAATCGCGAGGGCGGGTGGGCGGGACACGATACGGTGATGAGTGCGCTCAAGGATACCGTCCTAGTCCCGCGCTTTGGCGGCATCGACGCCAAGTGTCATCACGCTCTAATGCTCAACTTTCCGCAAAGCTGAACGGTTCAACCCCCCGGCGATAGTCATCGGGCTGGATGTCACGGCCCAGCGGTGGTTCGGAGCGGGCGATGCAGCCGGCGCGGTTGCAGAGGCGGCAGGCGATACCAATGGGGGTGGCGTGCGCCGTGCGGGGATCGATGCCGCGCGCGTAGATCAGGCGCGGTGCGTGTTCGGCTGCGCAGGCCAGCGCGATGGCGCGCGTGGTGCGCGGGCGCTCATGGCCGCCGCCGCCCGCCACAACCGTGCGCAAGATCGAGAAAAAACGCTGGCCGTCGGGCAGTTCGAGCCACTGGTTGGCGATCTCTCCGGGCATGCGAAACACATTGTGGAGCCGCCACAGCGGGCAGGCCCCGCCATGCGCAGCAAACGGAAACCCAGCGCCATCAAACCTTTTGGAAACGTTGCCCGCCGCATCAACGCGGATGAAGAAGAACGGCACCCCTTCCTGTCCCGGTCGGCCCAGCGTGGTGAGGCGGTGGGCGACTTGTTCAAAACCCGCGCCAAACTGCCCGGCCAGCGCCTCGATATCATAGGCGCAGGCCTCTGCGGCGCGGGCAAAGCGGCCGTAGGGCATCATCAGTGCCGCCGCGCCATAGCCCGCGAGCGATCGGCGCGCGAGGCTGGCGGCGGTGGTGCTGGCGAAGCTGTAGCTGCCCGCCATGCTGGCGATTTCGCCGCGCAGCGCGGTGTAGGCAATATGCAGCGCGATCTGAAAAGCGCGGCTGGCAGCGGGCAAGGCATTGTCGAGCAGCAATTGTTCGCCGTGCCGGTCATAGCGGCGGATCGCGCCCATCATCAAATCGCCGGGCAACGAGCGCACGCGCACGCCTTGCTTGCCCAGCCACTCCGCCGCACCGCCGCTGCCGATCTCGGCGGCAAGTTCTTCGGCGCGCGTGTCGATCTCGGCAAAGTGATTGCGGTGCTGTGCCACGAATGCGCGCGCTTCGCCCACCGGATTGTTAGCCGGTGCGCCGCCGCCTTCGCGCAGGCCCGCCAGCGCTTGCTGCTCGCGCACATAAGCCCCGTGCAGCCGCAGCATCGCCTCAGTAATGCCGGGAAAGCTGGTGGCGACATCGGCGATTTCGAGCGGGGGCAGATCGATTTCGGCAAAGATCGGATCGTGCAGCACCGCGGCGAGGCGGCGGGCATAATCATCGCGATCATCCGCCGCGAGATCGGCCATTTCGAGTTTATAAGAACGCGCCAGCCGCAACAGCAGATCTGCGGTAAGCGGGCGCTGATTACGCTCGATCAGCGCGAGATAGCTGGCCGAAATTGCAAGCTCGCCTGCCATTGCGGCCTGAGTGAGCCCCAGTTCGCGACGTAAGCGTTTGATACGGGGGCCAAGATAGAGTGGGCGCGCGGACATGACAGTCAATTTTGTCATACCCACACAACTTTACAAGTAATATCTGTAAAGTTTGACAATAATACGCTGTGGCGCATTTGCGGCCCGCTTCTTCGCGCCTAACCGCCAGGCAACAGCAGTCTCCCCAAGGAAGCGACAACCCCATGACTTATCAGCAGTCCATTCACGATGCCACCAAGGCTATCGAGCCGTTTGCGCGCACTTGGGATGGGATCGAGGCCGAATCAGTGGCCCGTATGCGGCTGCAAAACCGGTTTCACTCCGGGCTGGATATCGCACGCTACACCGCCAAGATTATGCGCGCTGATATGGCCGCCTATGACGCCGATCCGGCCCATTACACCCAGTCGCTCGGCTGCTGGCACGGCTTTATCGGTCAGCAGAAAATGATCTCGATCAAGAAGCATTTCGGCACGACCAAGGGCCGCTATCTTTATCTCTCGGGCTGGATGGTCGCCGCGCTGCGCAGCGAGTTTGGCCCGCTGCCCGATCAATCGATGCACGAAAAGACCAGTGTTTCGGACTTGATCGCCGAGCTTTACACGTTTTTGAAGCAGGCAGATGCGCGCGAATTGGGGATGATTTTCCGCGATCTGGATGCGGCGCGGGGTGCCGGTGATGCGGTGAAAGCCGCTAAGATCCAGCATGA
>JBBRXQ010000498.1:0-2340 GCA_038238515.1 Sphingomonadales bacterium
CTTCCAAGGGTTTGGCTGTTCGCCAATTAAAGCGGTACGCGAGCTGGGTTCAGAACGTCGTAAGACAGTTCGGTCCCTATCTACTGTGGGCGTTTGGAAACTTGAGCAGAGCTGTTCCTAGTACGAGAGGACCGGGGTGAACATGCCTCTGGTGTACCTGTCATTCCGCCAGGAGTGCAGCAGGGTAGCTATGCATGGACGGGATAACCGCTGAAAGCATCTAAGCGGGAAGCCTCCCTCGAGATAAGGTATCATAGAGTCGTGGTAGACCACCACGTTGATAGGCCGGGTGTGGAAGTGCGGTAACGCATGAAGCTAACCGGTCCTAATAACTCAATTCATGCTTGAGAATTCCACCATCAATAACAGTTTTGCTTAGGTTTATTCCTGAGTATTGCCAAGATGGCGGGCGGTCGTCTCTAGCCAACCATGCACAACGGTTAAGAACATCGATTTCGCGAATTGCGCCGACTTTATTGCTTGGTGACCATAGCGTCTGTGCCCCACCCGATCCCATCTCGAACTCGGCCGTGAAACCAGACAGCGCCAATGGTACTAACGCTCAAGCGTTGGAAGAGTAGGTCGTCGCCAGGCATTATAGCCGGCGCAATTTGCGGATTTTTAAAAACCCATTCACACCTTCTTGCACCGTACCTTTGGTACTCGTGCGAGTGGTCGCTTCTTGGTTTGCAACGCAGGCCTAACAGGAGGCGATAACCCCGGCGCGGGGTGGAGCAGTCCGGTAGCTCGTCAGGCTCATAACCTGAAGGTCGCAGGTTCAAATCCTGCCCCCGCAACCAGGTGATGCGTTGAAGTATCAAAAAAGCCCCGGCCGTAAGGTTGGGGCGTTTTTTGTTTCGGCCTCTCGCAAGATCTTGCGGTGATAGACCTTGCGCGGTTTACCTGCGCAGGCGAGCCGCGCTCATGGCCTTGTGCGCTGTATCGGGATTATATAGGGCGCCCCCTGCGGTGTTTCACCAATCTCAACCGCAACGCCGATCGTGCGTGCAACCGCCGGTGCGGTTAGCACTTCGGCGCAGGCGCCGACGGCTATCAGCCTGCCCTCTTGAAGCAGATCCACATCATCTGCCGCGCGAAGCGCATGACCCAGATCATGCATGACCAAGATGGCCCCAACGCCGTTCAGTGAAACCTTGCGAAGCAAATCCAGCCCATCAAGCTGATGGGCTGGGTCAAGGCTGGCGAGAGGTTCATCAGCCAGCAGCCATTCTGATGTCCTTGCCAATACGCCCGCAAGTAGTACATGGCAGCGTTCGCCTCCCGAGAGGCTATTCACCCCCGTGCGAGCGTAGCGCGCTACGTCGTTACTGTTCATGGCCGCTACACTGGCGTCGCGGTCCTGTTTGGTCTCACCCCAGCCGCTGCGATGAGCAAAGCGCCCAAGCGCGACGAGAATTTGAACGTCGATGTCCCAGTGAACATTCGATATCTGCGGAAGGAAGCAAATCCTTTTTCCTCGCTCGCGGTTATCAATCGCGGCTTGCGCGCGATCCCCGCGTAGAGCTTGTCCGATATTTGCCATGCGCAATCCTGCCAGACATGCAAGCAGCGTGCTTTTGCCCGCGCCATTGGGCCCAAGCAGCGCGGTTACTTTGCCTGGTTCGAACCGTTAGCTTACATCGCTAAGCACACTTGTGTCCCGAAGCAGGCTTCGATGCCCTCGCTGATCAGTGGTGCAATCATGGCAATAATCGCCGCAGTGACATCAGCAATCATAAGAAGAATGGCGCTCGCAGCGTCGGCATGGAGATACCAAGCCGCAACTCGCTGACAAAAGGTACGGCGCGCACCAAGGTATGAGCGAGCAACAGGAAGAGTGCACCACCCAGCGCAGAACAGAACAACGTCGCCGACGGTCGTCCCCCAACAACTCGGCGCACCATATGGCGAACCATCAATCTTACAAATCCAATCACCCCGGCGGAAGGGACGCCTGCACCAACGCATAAGCCAACGCCAACGCCAACTACTATCATCCATTGCAGCCGGACCAGATCAACCCCCATTGAATCCGCGGCGGTTTCGCCAAGCGGTATTGCATCGAAAGAACGCGCGGTCGTTGCTAGACTAGCTCCGCCCGCGACAGTCAGCGGGAGCGCGATCTGCACGTCGTTCCAGCTTCGATCGGTGAGAGCGCCCATCAGCCACGTGACGATCTCCGTCACCGCAAATGGCGTGGGAGCAAGGCTGGTTGCAAGAGCGGTGAGTGATTCCGCCACGCTTGACAGGATCATGCCCGCCAGCGCGAACAACAATTGATTGGCCGATCACCCCGCCAGCAACGCGAGCAGCCCCATGCTAAGTGCAGCGCCGCAAAGC
>JBBRXQ010000499.1:0-2331 GCA_038238515.1 Sphingomonadales bacterium
CACTGTGGGACCGAACGCTTAAGCTTAAGAACGATCACTTCGATACTGGGCCGCACACCTATGATAGCCTGCAATTCAAGGGCGAGCGCTTGCGGGTGATAGAGCGGTCGGTCATTTTGCCAGCGAGCAAAACGCGCTGGCAGTTTTCTGTTGCGGCGAGTCGTGCTGATCTGGATGGTCAGATACTGCGAATCCGCGCCATTCTGTTGTGGTCGTTTGTTGCGCTAGGCCTGGGCCTTGCCGTGATGGCTGCGCTCCAGACGTATTATGGGCTGGGGCCGCTGCGCCGGGTGCGGCGGGCCATCGCGCGGATGCGCCAAGGCCAGACCAGCCGGGTTGACGAGCCGCTGCCGCTTGAAGTGCAGCCGCTGGTAGAAGAGCTTAATGCGCTGCTCGAACACTCAATCCGTCAGGCCGAAGAAGCGCGCACGCATGCGGGCAATCTGGCGCATGCGCTGAAAACGCCGCTGACGGTGGTGATGAACGCCGCCACCGCCAAAGCCGATGATCTTGCAGACACCGTGATCCGCGAGGCGGCGGTGATGCGGCGTCAGGTTGATCATCATCTGGCGCGCGCGCGCGCGGTGGGCCGCCGCGCGACCGGCCTCTCGCGCGCGATTGTGGGCGAAAGCGCCGAGGCGGTGCAGCGCGCGGTGGTCCGGCTTTATCCCAAGGTGCGGTTTGATATGGATGGGCCGCGAGAAGGACTGGTGGCGATCGAGCGGCAGGATCTTGACGAAATTCTGGGAAACCTGATCGAAAATGCGGCAAAGTATGGCGGTGGCTCAGTGTTCATCACGCTCGATGCTGTGCCGGGCGATGCCAAGTTTTGCGAAATTTGGATTGAAGACGATGGCAGGGGCGTTCCCGAAGCAGCGCGCAGCCAGCTGTTTGCGCGCGGCGCGCGGCTCGACACGGGCAAGCCCGGCACGGGACTTGGGCTGGCGATTGTGCGCGACGTGGCCGAGCTTTACGGCGGATCGATCGAGCTTGACGAAAGCGAAGACCTTGGCGGGTTGCTCGCGCGGCTGCGGCTGCCGCGTGCGGGCGGGGGCAACTAGCGCCCGCGTTCGCGCGGATGCGCGCTGCGGTAAACATCGAGCAGCGTTGCCGCATCGACCTTGGTGTAGATCTGCGTTGAGGACAGGCTGGCGTGGCCGAGCAACTCCTGAAGGCTGCGCAGATCGGCCCCGGCGCTTAGCAGATGCGTGGCGAAGCTGTGGCGCAGCGCGTGCGGGGTGGCGCTGGGCGGCAGGCCGAGCGCGCCGCGTGCCCGCGCTACTGCGCGTTGGATCATACCCTGCGAGAGCGGGCCCCCTTTGGCCCCGCGAAACAGCGGCTCAGTCTTGGCGAGCAGATAGGGCACGCGAGCGGCGTAATCCGCAACGGCATCGCGCACGATTGGCAAAATTGGCACAACCCGCTGGCGCCCGCCTTTGCCCGTGATGACCACGCTTTCGCCCAGCGGCAGCGCGGATGCGGGCAATGCGAGCGCTTCGGCAATGCGCAGGCCCGCGCCATAGAGCAACAGCAAGACGGCGCGGTCGCGCGCCGCGATCCAAGCCTCGCTCGCATCATCTGCAACGCTGGCGGCAAGGTTCACCGCTTCATCGGGGGTGATCGGGCGGGGCAGCCCCTTTTTGATGCGCGGCCCGCGCAGCTTTGGCGGACGGACATGCTCAACGCCCGCTTGCGCAGCGGCAAAGGTGAGGAACGCCTTGATCGCGGATAGCTCGCGCGCGGCGGAAACATTGCCAATGCCCTCGGCCCGGCGCGCGGCCATTTGCATGCGCAGGGCAGGGGCATCAAGCCGCGTCAGCGTGGCCCAGTTTTGTCCGGGTGGAAGCGCTTCGAGCAGCCGCCGCGCCGCTGTGCCATAAGCGCGCACGGTGTGCGGCGAGCGGCGGCGGGCGAGTGCCAGATGATCATGCCACGCAGCCAGCATGTCATGCTGGTTCATGCGCTGACCAACGCCGCCGGAACCAGTTCGCCCAGCAACCCATCGAGCAGCGGCATGCCCTTACCAGTGACGATCAAACGACTGCCGGTTTCCTGCAGAAGCCCAAGATCGCGATAAAACGCGCGCTTGGCGGGGACGATCAGGCCGTTTTCGTTAAGGCCAAAACGCGCGGACAGCGCGCGAAGGTCAACCCCTTCGGCAAGCCGCAGACCCATCAACAAGGCTTCGGCGGCTTGCTCGCGCTGACCCAGCACGCGATGCTCGCTAATGCCGTGCTGTTGCGCTGCTATTGCATTCAAAAAATTCTCCGGCTTGCGGTGGCGCACGGTGGCCACGTGCCCGCGCCGCCCATGCGCGCCGGGCCCGATGCC
>JBBRXQ010000500.1:0-2314 GCA_038238515.1 Sphingomonadales bacterium
AGGATGGCGGATGCAGCGGATCAGAGGCCTCAGGGTCAAACATCTCAGAACCAAGGTCAAGCTCCGGCATCGCAATCTGGTCTGACAGGGGATGGCTTTGCAGGCACTCGGGGCGGCTCTTCGCAGCGCCAAGAAGCTCAAAATCAAGGCCGAACACAGGCCAATCTACACGCCGAACCGGAACGCAATGCTGCAACCGGCGATGAGCTGCGCCGCAGCGCAATCTGGGCTTAAGTGATTAAATCAAATCTTGGGGATCGAACATGAGTGACAAGAAAGAGAAAGAAGCCAGGCCCGCCAAGAAGGGCAAGGGCATGTTGCTTAAGCTTGGCGCGGTTGGCGCGCTGCTGGCCGCTGGCGGCGGCGGCGCTTATGGCCTTGTTGCAGCGGGGGTTATTGGCGGGGGTGGCCATTCCGAAGAAAAGGAAGACAAGAACCCCAAGCTAATCCTGAAGGGCGAGGAAGATCCTTTTGAGCCCGTTGCGGCCGAAGGTCACGGCGAAGAAGGCGGCGGCGGAGGCGGACACGAATCCGATGGCGAGGGCGGCAGCAAATACCGCACCGCATATTACAGCTTCACCGACGACTTTACCTCAAACCTCAAAGAATCCGCGGCGCTCATACAGATGAGCATCGCATGCTCAACTCGGCGGGATTACCGGGTGATCCTGTGGATCAAAAAGCATGAATTGGCACTGCGTTCCGCAATTTTGGGCGTTTTGGCCGACACGCCCGAAGAAGATGTCCAGATGCCAGATGGCAAAGACAAGCTGCAAAAACGCCTCACCATGGCGATCAACAAAGTGCTGACCAGCAACGAAGGCTTTGGCGGTGTCGACGCGGTCTATTTCAAGACCTTGATCATTCAATGATGAACGATAGCGCCCCCCGGCCATGAAACCTGAACGCAAGCTCGTGGCCGCTCGGCCGCTGGCGCAGCACTGCGCAGAGCTGGTTCGCCCAGCACGTGAGATAAGCGATCCTCTGCCCGAACTGGCGCACGCGGCAGAGCGGTTGGTGCGCGTCATGCGTGCCGCGCTCTCGCCGTTGCTGGGCGGCGCCCTGCCGCAAGTTGAATGTGACGTGCCCTATGAAATAGCAGCCGAAGATTTTGGCTTGCCCGGCTTGGTTGCATACAGCGTCTATGCAGCGGGAGTAGACAATATAGCTGTAGCATCGTCGATCGATGCTGAGGCGGTGCTGAGCTTGCTCGACCGCGCATTTGGCGGCCCGGGTGAGGCCCCGCGACCGCTGCCGAAGGAACTTCCGGTTTCGGCGCAGCTGATGGTGGAACGAGTCGAAACGATCTTGGCGGCGCAGCTTGGCGGCGCGCTTGGGCAAGAGGCGGGCGCGATCCGGCCGCTGCGCCGCGACACCAACTTGGCTCAATTGCGGGCCTTTAAATCTGGCACCCGGCTAGCGCTAATGGTGCTGACGATTTGTGAAAAAGGCCGGAGCGCATGGCGGCTGCGCGTGGCCATTCCCATGGCCGCGCTGCCAGAGTTTATCGGCCTTGGTGAGCCACGCCGGGGCCCCTCGGTGATTGCGCGGCAAGGCAGCCCACATGATGCGCCATTTAGCACCCTACCCTTGCTCCTCAGCGCGGTGATCGTCGATGTCGCAATGCCGATCTCGGCAGTTTCAATGCTCGAAATAGGGCAGGTGCTCGCGGTGCCGATTGCCCGCAATGTGCCGTTACGCATCGGCGGGCTTACGATCGGCCACGGCTCAATCGGCGCGGTCGACGACCGTGTCGCAATCCAATTCAACCAGCTTTCCTGAAAAACCCAAGCTCACCAAAGAATGAGGTATTCATGACATTCCAGACCCGCGGCTTCGACTTCCTCAAGGATGTCGACGTGCGTCTCACCGTCGAGCTCGGCCGGACCGAGATGAAGCTGAAGGACGTGCTCGCGCTGACCGAAGAAAGCGTGGTCATGCTCGACCGGATGACCGACGAACTGCTCGATATCATGGTCAATGGCAAATTGATCGCGCGCGGCGAGGTGGTGGCGCAAGGCGAACGCTTTGGCCTGCGCATTGTTGAGCTGATCGGCAGCGATGGCCCGCGTGAGCCATCCGTGTCATGATTTGGTATTTGCTTAAACTGGCGGTTCTGCTGCCGCTGATCGGCGGGCTTGCCTGGGTCAGTCTGAAATTTGCCAAACGCATGGAAGGCCGTTTTGGCGCGCCAGCTGGCACGCGCTCGGTGCGGATTGTCGAAACACAGATGCTTTCGCCCACATTGCGGATTGTCGTGCTGGAGTTTCACGGGCGCGAGATTTTGGTCTCAGCCTCGAAATCGGGACTGGTC
>JBBRXQ010000501.1:0-2309 GCA_038238515.1 Sphingomonadales bacterium
CCTGACGGACTTCAGCAGGCTTTTTCGACACTGGCACATCAGGAAAGATGCGGATCCACAGGCGGCCCTGACGCTTAATGTGGCGCGTGATCGCGCGGCGAGCCGCCTCAATCTGGCGCGCCGTCACGCGGTCTGGCTCCATCGCCTTCAGACCATACGACCCAAAGTTCAGATCGAATCCGCCTTTGGCATCGCCCTTGATCCGGCCCTTGAAGGTTTTGCGGAATTTTGGCTTTTTAGGTTGCAACATTGTTTTATCTCACCCTTAGCGCGCAGGCCGGACGCCGGAGGTTTGAGCCTCCATCATCAGCCTGTCTTGCGCCATTGGATCATGGCCAAGGATTTCGCCTTTGAAGATCCAGCATTTGATGCCGATGATCCCGTAAGCCGTCAGAGCCTCAGCATCGGCATAGTCGATGTTGGCGCGCAATGTGTGCGCGGGCACGCGGCCTTCGCGGTACGATTCGACGCGGGCGATTTCTGCGCCGCCGAGACGGCCGCCGCAGGTGATCTTGATACCCTCTGCGCCGAGCCGCATGGCTGACTGCATCGCGCGCTTCATCGCGCGGCGGAAAGCAATACGACGGATCAGCTGATCGGCGATGCCCTGAGCAACGAGCTTGGCATCGACTTCTGGCTTGCGGATTTCGACGATGTTGAGCTTCACATCGCTCGGGGTCATCTTAGCGAGGAGCGAACGCAGCTTTTCAATGTCTGCGCCCTTCTTGCCAATGATTACACCGGGGCGCGCCGCATAGATTGAAACGCGGCACAGCTTGGCCGGGCGCTCGATCACAACCTTGGAAATCGCCGCCTGCGGCAGATGGCCCATGATGAACTTACGCATCGCAAGGTCTTCTTTGAGCAGCTGCTGATAATTACGCCCTTCGGCGTACCACCGGCTGTCCCAGGTGCGGTTGATCTGCAGGCGCAGACCGACGGGATTGCTTTTATGACCCATGATCAGGCCTCCCCAGCTTCTTCGGCGACTTGCCGCACAACGATCCGCAGCCGGCTGAATGGCTTAAGGATCTGGGTCGATTTACCGCGACCACGGGTGTGGAAGCGCTTCATCGTGATCGACTTGCCAACAGATGCTTCGGCTACGAACAGCGCATCAACATCAAGGTTATGGTTGTTTTCAGCGTTAGCAATCGCCGAGGCGAGAACCTTGCGCGCTTCCACTGCCATTCCCTTGGTGGAGAAAGACAGAATGTTCAGCGCTTCACCGACCGGACGGCCGCGGATCAGCGCTGCCACCAAACCCAGCTTTTGTGCCGAGCCACGGATCTGCGTGCCGACCGACAACGCCTCGTTATCTGCCACGCGGCGGGGGGACTTTTCCTTGCCCATCAGCGCTTGCCCTTCTTATCAGCGGCGTGGCCCGGAAAAGTGCGCGTTGGCGAGAACTCTCCGAGCTTGTGGCCGACCATCTCTTCGTTAACCGAGACGGGGATGAACTTGTGACCATTATAAACGTTGAACGTGAGCCCAACGAACTGCGGCAAAATGGTGGAGCGGCGCGACCAGGTCTTGATCGGTGCCGAGCGGGATGCGTCCTGCGTAGCTTCTGCCTTCTTCAGCAGATGCAAATCAACAAAGGGTCCCTTCCAGACGGAACGTGCCATGGGTGTTACCTCTTCTTCTTCGCGTGACGCGAACGGATGATCAATTTATCCGTCTGCTTGTTGTTACGGGTGCGGGCGCCCTTGGTGGGCTTGCCCCATGGCGTAACCGGGTGACGACCGCCTGAAGTACGGCCTTCGCCGCCGCCATGCGGGTGATCGACTGGGTTTTTGGCGACGCCGCGTGTGAGCGGGCGCTTGCCCATCCAGCGGCCGCGACCGGCTTTGGCCAAGTTCTGGTTCGAGTTGTCAGGGTTTGAAACCGCGCCAACCGTGCCCATGCAATCGCCGCGAATGTAGCGTTGCTCGCCAGAGTTCAGGCGGACGATAACCATGCCGCGATCACGCCCGACGAGCTGGACATAAGTCCCTGCCGAACGCGCAATCTGACCGCCCTTGCCGGGCTTCATCTCAACGTTGTGGATGATCGTGCCGACTGGCATCTGGCTGAGCAACATCGCGTTGCCTGGCTTAACGTCAGTCTTTTCACCGGCAACAACGCTGTCGCCAACGGCGAGGCGCTGCGGCGCAATGATATAGGTCTGTTCGCCATCTTCATACTTCACCAGCGCGATGAACGCGGTGCGGTTTGGATCGTATTCCAAACGCTCGACGGTAGCGGGCGAATCCCACTTGCGGCGCTTAAAGTCGATGAAGCGATACTTCTGCTTGTGACCGCCCGCG
>JBBRXQ010000502.1:0-2304 GCA_038238515.1 Sphingomonadales bacterium
CCCGCAATGGTCAACAAATCGTTACTATTGTCGCTATGAGTACCAGAATCACTTTCGGCCGGAAGAATGTCGGACATCCTTTCCGAGCGAACCTTGCGCCCCATTTCCGCATGCCGGTGCTTGCCTATGCTGGCGGCGTCATCGCTCCAGAACAGCGCGGCAATGCCTTTCGCGCCGCGCTGCCTCAGGGTGTGCTGCGCCTGTTGCCCGAGCATGAGCCGGAAGTGGTTTTGGCGATGGAGCGCGCAAAACTGCGCTCAAATTCCGTCAATCCCCGCATGATCACGCTGCAAGACGTAAAGGATTTCCTGCTGGCCTATTGCGCCTGCTTCCTCGCAGTGCTGGCCTTTATTTCCTGAGCGAGATCTGATCGCCAGCGCTAGTCGAACGTGTGTTCGATCTCGCCCTCATGCGCGCGCTCGGCCTTAAACAGCAGCCAGCCTAGCCACGCGGCGATGATGCACATGGCCGCACCCAGCAGGAGCTGATCGGCCAATGCGACTCCGGCCGCGCTCAGCCCGATGGCAATCACCGAGCCAACCACCATTGCGCCCGCATTCACGATATTGTTCGCCGCAATTGTGCGCGCGGTCTCCGATTTGTCGACCACCGTGGTGAGGAAGGCATAGAGCGGAACCACAAACATGCCGCCTGCCACCGCGATGCCTAGCAAGCTAAGCAGGAGCGGAGCGGCCAGCGGCTGCACGATGAATTGCGGCACATCGAGCAGCGCCTTGCCGATGGGATGCGGCCACATCCGGCACACGATGTGGAATGCGACCACGAACACGCCCATCACCAGCACGGCGGCTGGGCCAAACCGCGCCGAGACTTTGCCCCCCAGCATCCGGTTGATCGATACCGAACCAATCGAAACCCCGATGGAAAACACCACAAGAAACAGGCTGGCCACTTCCTTGCTCGCGCTCAGCACGTTTTTGGCCAGCGGCGGAAACTGGATGAACAGCACCGCGCCGATGGTCCAGAAAAAGCTGATCGCCGCGATCGCGAGGATCACGCGCGGGTGGCGTGTGGTCATGCGCACCAGCGTGATCGACGAACGCACAATGTTCCAATCGAGCGGCTGCGGCTGCATTAGCGGCGGGGCAGGCGGCACATATTGCGCGGTGAAGCGGCCGATCAGCGCGGTGATGATCACCACTACAGCGGCCACTTCGATGGGAATCCATCCGGCCAGGATCGTCCCCGCCAGGATCGAAATATACGTGCCCGCCTCAACCAGACCAGTGCCCGCCAACACTTCATTTGCGGCAAGGTGCTGGGGTAGAATCGCGTACTTAATCGGGCCAAAGAATGTCGAATGAATACCCATAGCCAGCAAAGCGGCCAGCATCACCGGGATCGCCAGCGTGTGAACCATGATCCCCTGAAACGCGAGCGTCAGGCCCAATCCGCCCACTAGCATAATGCCGATCTCTGCGGTTTTGACGATGCGAATGATCCGCGCCTTGTCGCGCATATCGGCCAGCTGGCCAGAAAGCGCCGAAAGCAGGAAGAACGGCAGGATGAATAAGGCTGAGGCAATCGCGGAAAAGCGCGCTTCAGCCGCCTCCGAATTGTAGACCGTGTAGACCACAAACAGGATCATCGCGTTCTTGTAGAGGTTATCGTTAAAAGCGCCGAGCAGCTGCGTGGCGAAAAGCGGCAGAAAGCGGCGGCTGCGGATCAGATGCGTCGTCGTGGTCATTTACGTTCTTGCCAGCATCCCCGTTTGTGCGCAGACCCTTAGCCTGATGGACGCGGCGGGCAAGGGGGCAACTGGTGGTTTCATCGTTGATGCAAGCGCGGTATGGCGGATGCCTATGCTAAACTTACCTAACATTCTTACCCTATCGCGCATTTTTACGGTGCCTGTGCTGGCCGCGCTGCTGTGGTGGCCCGATTGGACCGCCGGCTACCTCGCTGGGTTTGCGGTCTATTGCCTGATGGGCGTGACCGATTATTTCGATGGCTATGTCGCGCGTGCGCAAGGCACTGTGAGCAAGCTGGGCATCTTCCTCGATCCAATTGCCGACAAGATTATGGTCGCGGCGGTCATTCTGGTGCTCACCGCGCAAGGCGTGCTCACCGGCCCTTATGTCGGGCGGCTGCATGTGATCGCCGGGCTGATCATCCTGCTGCGCGAGATTGCGGTTTCGGGCCTGCGCGAATTTCTCGGCGGAATTCAAGTTTCGGTGCCGGTGTCAAAGCTCGCCAAATGGAAAACTGGGCTGCAGATGGTCGCGCTCGGCGCGCTCATTCTGGGCCGCGCCACGCCCGGTTGGACCGCGCTGGTCGGCGGTC
>JBBRXQ010000503.1:0-2303 GCA_038238515.1 Sphingomonadales bacterium
CCTAAGCGCCTGTTTTACTGAACTTTATACGCGCCTCAAGGTGCATAGGGTGTGCTCATACTTCAAGCCCAAATGAACCGTTTACCCAAGGGCGAAACCCACCTTCAAAGCTTCAATAATCCGCCAAATTCTAGGGAACGCCACAGCGTAACCGGTGCCTGAGGTCCAGTCGACTCAAGTTGTCTAGCAAGCTGGCCTAATAGCATTTTATAACAAATAGCCACGGCAAGAGATCAATCTATGGTGCTAGATTAGTGCAGACAACGGTAGCTATCTATTCCTGGTCGCTGGCCCTTTGAGGTTCGATACAAAATTTATACAGTCAGCCCCATTGCATTCTGTATCGCGCCAAGGGACTACGCCATCTGGAGTTTACCAAACTAGTTTTGGTCCCAAATCGTCAATTTGAAGGATCTGGGATCAAAATTACCCGATCACAACGCTATTTGTGAGAGATGTAGCATCACAATCGACTGGCGCTTATCCATAAGCAGCGGCGAACTCCATATCAGAATCGCAATTGAAAATGCGCTTGTCCTGCGCTCGGGGTCAATTTTGCGCTGCATTCTCCTCCCGGGGCTTTAACCGTTCGAGCGCAAGCGGCAGGAGCACGAGCATGAACATCGTGGCCGAGACAACGCCGCCGACGATCACGCAGGCAAAGGGACGCTGTGTTTCGGAGCCGATGCCGGTTGATAGGGCGGCTGGGAGCAACCCGAGCCCGGCCATGAGCGCTGTCATCAAAATCGGGCGCAAGCGGTCCACCGCGCCTTCGATCACCGCAACGTCAAAGGGTTCACCTTCGGTAAAGCGTTCGGTGATGTGTTCCAGCATCACGACCCCGTTTTGAACTGCAATCCCGGCTACTGCGATAAAGCCAACCGCCGCCGAGACCGACATATGAAGGCCTGCCAAACCGAGCGCGGCCACCCCACCAATCATCGTGAACGGCACCATCGCGAGCACCAGCACTGCCGATCGAATACTGCCGAACGCCCAGAAGAGCAGGGCAAATACCCCCAGCAGCGCTATCGGCACGATGAATTCGAGCCGCTTTGTTGCGCGTTGCTGATTTTCAAACTGCCCGCCCCAGGCCATGCTGTAGCCTGGCGGCAGAATGACTTTGGCGGCGACCGCGCTTTGCGCATCGGCGACAAACCCGCCTTGATCCCGGCCATCGACGTTGGCTTTGACTGCAACATTGCGCCCGCCGCCTTCGCGGCTGATGCGCGATGCGCCGACCCTTACGTCGATCTTGGCGATTTCGCCAAGCGAAACGGTGCCACCAGCGGGTAGCGGGATTTGGAGCTGGGCCAGATCGTCAACCGCACTGCGCTGATCCTCGGCAAAGCGGACCACAATATCAAACTTGCGGTCGCCTTCATAAGCCGCGCCCACGACCGCGCCGCCAAATGCGGTGGCAATGGCGTTGTTGGCATCGTCTGGGTTCAGCCCCAGCCGTGCCATTGCGGATCGATCAAGATCGGCGCGCACTTCGGTTTGCCCACCCACTTTGATCGCCGCAACATCGGATGCGCCGGGCACTGCCGATATAACGCGTGCGGTGGTGCTGGCGAGCTGCTCGAGGACATTAAGGTCGGGGCCAGAGATTTTCACTGAAATCTCGCCTTTGACGCCCGAGAGGCTCTCTTCAACGTTGTCTTGGATCACCTGGCTGAAATTGGTGGGAACGCCGGGGAGAACGTCGATCCGCTTGCGCATATCGTCTTCAAGATCTGCTTTGGTTGGGAACTGCGCACGCCATTCGCTGCGCGGTTTCAGATCGATCAGCATTTGCAAGCTCGATGGACCTTTCGCATCAGTGCCATCGTCGGGTCGTCCCGTTTCAGAGCTGACCTGGTGGACCTCTGGATAGCTGAGCATGATCGCGCGAATTTGCGCTTCTGCTTTCCGCGTAGTTTCCATTGCCGCAGATGGCGTGAGTTGCACGGTCAGCCAGATGTTGCCTTCGTCCAGCTTGGGCAGAAATTCGGAGCCTAGCTGGGGTATCAGCACCGCAGTCACGACCAGAATGGCTATTGAACCTGCAAAGATCGTTCGCGCGCGCACCCTGCTGGCCAAAAGTATGCGGCGATACTTTTCACGTAGCCAATCAACCCAAGCGAGGTGCTTTTCTGCCATGTCGTAGCGCTCGACAAGGAACGACAGCACCGCCGGCAGAAACGTGAGCGTGAGCACCAGAGCGGCCGCCAGCGCAAACGAGAGCGTGAGCGCAACCGGCGTAAACATCTTTCCCTCCACCCGCTGGAAGGTGAAGATCGGCACGAACGCCATGATGATGA
>JBBRXQ010000504.1:0-2297 GCA_038238515.1 Sphingomonadales bacterium
GATTTGCCGAATAGCCCCATCACGATCAGCCCCGCGCCAATCTCTTGGGCCATCGCTTCGATAGCATTAGTGGCCGCGCCTTCGCGCTTGATTTCATGCACTTCTGCGTGAATCCCATGGCGCGAGAGGTAGCTCGCGGCGTCGATCGCGCCGAGCGTCCCGGCTTCGTCTTGCACCGCCACGAGGTGAACCACGCTGGCCAAGCGAAGCAGCGGCACCGATGCGCGCAGCGCTGCTGCGGCTTCTTGCCCACCGTCCCATGCCACCAGCATTGGCACATCAAAACGCAGCATAGCCGCGCCTTTGGGCACTGCCAAAACTGGGCAATGCGTGCCTAGCACGATTTCCTCGATCACCGGATCATCCCGCCCGGTCACGATAATGTCGGCGTACCGCGCAGCGGCGAGCACGCTTTCGATTCGGCCTTGGTCGGTCACTTCAACATCGAACGGCACATCTTGCGGGGCGAGTCGCGCGCCCAGTTCAGCAGCCAATGCCCGATCATCCTCGCGCGCCTGATTAATCATCGCGGCTGAAACCGCCGCGCCGCCAAACGGCTCCCACGCCATCACATATCCAAATGGTGTGGCGATCTCAAATGCAACATGGCCGTCTAACGCTCGGGCCAGCGCAAGCGCGGTTTCAACGCGATCGTCAAGCGAGGCGGAGTTGTCCGCAGGACAAAGAATCGAACGCATAGCATTGCTCCTTATCGGTGTGATTCCCTTTAGTGCATGGCGGCGCAAAGGTCTATGCGATCCGAACGCATCTCAATCGCTCAATCGCGCATCAAAATCAGCGTGCTACCTTGTCGGCGCTAGAGCACTTGCTATGGCTCTGCCGCATAAGATGGAGGCTTCATGACGTTTCGCGCGGTGATTTTTGACTTTGGCGGGGTGATCACTTCATCACCATTCGAAGCGTTCAATCGGCTAGAGGCGGCGCGCGGGCTGCCGCGTGATTTTGTCCGCCAGGTCAATGCGATCAATCCTGATACCAATGCTTGGGCGCGCTTTGAGCGAGCCGAGATCGATACCGCCGCGTTCGACACGCTGTTTGCGGCCGAGGCGCTGGCGCAAGGCCATGCGCTGGAAGGGCGCGCGGTTTTGTCGGTGCTGTCCGGCGCGGTGCGTCCGGCGATGGTCGCTGCGCTCGATCTGATCGTGGCGGCTGGCCTCAGGATTGGCTGCATCACTAACAATGTCCCCGCTGGGCGCGGTGCCGGCCTTGCGCGCAGCGCCGATCGCGGTGACGAGCTTGAGCAGATTTTCGCGCGGTTTGAGCATGTCATCGAAAGCAGCAAGGCCGGGGTGCGCAAGCCTGATCCGCGCATCTATCTTATGATGTGCGATGCACTGGCGTTGCCGCCCGCTGAGTGTATCTACCTTGACGATCTGGGCGTGAACTGCAAACCGGCAGCGCAATTGGGCATGCACGCGATTAAGGTGACGGGCGCAGCGCAGGCGCTGGCCGACCTTTCCGAAGTGCTCAAAATCGATCTCGCCGCGCGCTAACCCACTTTCAAGCGGAGCAATCTGATGGCCAACAAGCTTTATCCCGATGCCGCCGCCGCGCTCGATGGGCTGCTGCGCGATGGGCTGCTGATCGCGTGCGGCGGCTTTGGCCTGTGCGGCATTCCCGAACGGTTGATCGATGCAGTGCGCGAGAGCGGCGTGAAAGATCTGACCTTTGCCAGCAACAACGCCGGGATCGATAATGAAGGCATCGGTAAGCTGCTGCGCACGCGTCAGGTGAAAAAGATGATCGCCAGCTATGTCGGCGAAAACAAGGAATTCGAGCGGCAGTACCTCTCGGGCGAGCTTGAGGTCGAGTTTTCTCCCCAAGGCACGCTGGCCGAGCGGATGCGTAGCGGCGGCGCGGGCATCCCGGGCTTTTACACCAAGACAGGCGTCGGCACCTTGGTGGCCGAAGGCAAGGAAGTGAAGAGCTTTGCCAGTCGCGATGGGATCGCTCAAGACTATATCCTTGAGCAAGGCATCTATGCCGATCTCGCGCTGGTGAAAGCGTGGAAGGCCGACCCATCGGGCAATGTCGTGTTCCGCAAGACCGCGCGCAATTTCAATGTGCCCGCCGCCACATGCGGCAAAGTGTGCGTAGTCGAAGTGGAGGAAATTGTCCCCACCGGCAGCCTTGATCACGATGCGATCCATCTGCCCGCCGTCTATGTTCAGCGCATCATCGTTGGCGCGCCGTATGATAAGAAGATCGAGTTTTTGACCACGCGCAACACGGACATGGGCTGATGACAATCCACAACGGCATGACAATCGGATGGA
>JBBRXQ010000505.1:0-2286 GCA_038238515.1 Sphingomonadales bacterium
GCGCAGAGTGTCGCGGCGGTGGATTAGCGTGACATCCTGCGAATGGTTGGTGAGATAGAGCGCTTCTTCGACAGCTGTATTGCCGCCGCCGATCACCACAACCTTTTTGCCGCGATAGAAAAAGCCATCACACGTCGCACACGCCGAAACGCCCTTGCCGCCCAGCTCTATCTCGCCGGGAACGCCGAGCCACTTGGCCTGCGCGCCTGTGGCGATCACGACCACATCGCCTTCATAGATATCGCCGCTATCGCCCACTGCGCGAAACGGCGTGCTTTGCAAATCGACCGAGAGGATCGTGTCCCACAGCATCCGTGTGCCGACATGTTCGGCCTGTGCCTGCATTTCCTCCATCAGCCACGGGCCCTGCACCACATCGCGGAAACCGGGGTAGTTTTCGACATCGGTGGTGATCGTCAGCTGGCCGCCGGGCTGAAGCCCCTGCACCACAATCGGCGCCATACCCGCGCGCGCGCCATAGATCGCGGCAGAGAGCCCAGCGGGGCCAGAGCCGATAATGAGCATACGGGTGGTGTGCGTGGTGGGCATAGGATTCTCCGAACAGACCCGCCAATTAGGATGATCTGCAAGCGAATACGAGTCCGCCGCCCCCATTGTTACCGAATTTTGCGCCTGAGCTAAAGAATTGGCCCTAAATAACTAGCTTTTGCGCGATAGCCGCCACCGCCGCTTGATCTGCGCCGAGCACAGCTTCGGCGTAGGCCTCCACGGTGCCATGCGCGGCCTTGATCGCGGCGAACGAGCGATCAAGAAATTCGGGCTGGACCGACATGATCATGCGCACCGCGCCATCCTCCATGCCCGCGCCATAGTTGGAGCGCAGGCTGATTGCGCCCGCCGCGATGCGCGCTTCGGAATCGCCCGCGGTGTTGGTGAGCAGATAATCCGCCATCATATCATCGGGATGAACCCCCATCAGCGCATGGACCAAAGCGGCGGCGAGCCCGGTGCGGTCTTTGCCCGCGAGGCAATGGAGCAGGCTGGGTGTATCGCGCTGTCCCAATGCCTGAATATAGAGCTTGAACGTGCCGACCAGCACCGGGCGGAAGGGCAAGGTATCATAAAGCTGGCTCATCGCAGCGCGCGCGTCTTGCTCGGTGTGCACGCCGGCCGCCCATTGCTCATGCGCGGCGCGGCCTTTTCCGCCAGCAGTCTCGCCCGGATGAAACAGCACCTCACCGCCAAATTCATCGTGGCGCAGGCAGGGATATGCGACCCGTTCGCTATCGCCGCGCAGATCGATCACCGTGGCGATTTCGAGCTGATGTACTGCGTTTAGATCGGCAGAGCTTGCGCCGAAATGCTGGCCTGAGCGCCACAAGTGGCCCGTGCGCAGATGCCCGCCGCGCGCGGCATAGCCGCCGTAATCGCGAAAATTGTGAACGCCGCTTAGCGCTAAAACTCGGTTTTCCATGCGCAGCCCCTGTCAGGTTTTGTGCTCTGTTGCCAGCCTAACAAGGCAGATCCGTTTCAAGCCCTATGGATTCAGACGGCAAAACCTTGCGCCAGAAACCGCTCGGCGCAGCCCGCGAGCAGCGCCGCGCCCAGCGGCATAACGCTTTCATCGACCATCATCCGCGTGGAATGGATACCGCAGCACTGCTTCCAATCCGCGCCATCTGCCGCCACGCCCAGAAAAAACATCGCGCCGGGCATTTCATTCAGCACATAGGCGAAGTCTTCCGCGCCCATGATCGGGTGCGACAGGCGATGAAAACCGCGCTCCCCTTTGAGTGCGTGTGCCACGCCCTCGCCCAGATCGACCGCGCGCGGATCGCAGACCGTAACCGGAAAGCCGGGGATGAACACCGTCTCGGCGGCGAGCCCATGCGCGGCGGCGATGTGCATCGCCAGATCGGGCAGGAGGGCATGAAAGCGTTCGCGGTTTGCCTCCGAGAGCGTGCGCACGGTGCCGAGCATATAGGCATGATTGGCGATCACATTGTGCGCGGTGCCCGCCTCGATTTTGGCAACGGTCGCCACCACCGGATCGGCCACCGAAAAGCGCCGGGTGATCAGCGTTTGAATCGCGCCAACGATCTCGCAGGCGACGGGTACAGGATCGAGCGTTTCGTGCGGCATGGAGGCATGGCCGCCGCGCCCCTTCACCGTGATCTCAAATTTGTCCGCCGAAGCCAGCAGCGCCCCGGCGCGGCCCGCGATCATCCCGTGCGGACTGTTGGGCATGATATGCAGCGCAAACGCGGCCTCAGCGCGCGGATCGAGCAGGCCATCGTCCAGCATAAAGCGCGCGCCGTGGAAGCC
>JBBRXQ010000506.1:0-2277 GCA_038238515.1 Sphingomonadales bacterium
ATATTGCTCATCAACGCGTTATGGCTGGAAAGCTCGGCACCATGTTCGGTTAGGCCATCATCGGGTGCGCGCAGAGCAGCAGCAATCGCTTCAAGTTTCTTTGCTGCTTCAAGATGTTCTGCATGCCAACGGTCATGTTCAGCGGCCCAGCTGGCGTGTTCCGCCATTTGATCAACCGTCGCAACCGCCTTCGTCTGCGCGATTGCTGGGGTTGCCATCAACACGCTCATCAGGCTCATACCGAGCACAATTCTGGTTCCAATTCTCATCATTCGTCCTTCGCTGCTGTAAAACAAAGTAACAATGTATCATTCTACTTCAACAATAAGCAAGGTTTGCCGGGTTGTTCCCACAAGAATTTCAGATGATTTTGCCGTTAACTCCAGCGCAGTATCACATCGGCTTACACTGAGCCTGACCTTTGGCGCTAAACAACACTTTGCCCGCCGCGTCGGTTAGCGTCATTTGCGCTGAGAGCATTTCGACCACGCCGTTGACCACGCCTTTGCCGTCTTCGATGGGGGTTAGGGTGAGTGTGTAGGCGGGGTCTGTGTAGCGGGTCCAGCTGCCTTGTTTCAGCGGTCTGCTGGTTTTGTCGGCGGCGATTTGGACGATTTTCTTGTTCAGTTTGAGCACGGCTTGTTTGGCCTGTGCGAGCAAGATCGCGCCCATGCCGCCGCCTTCGCCAACGAAGTTGCAGCCGCTACCGTAGAGCTTGTTTTGGGTGATGTCGAAGTAGTCGATCCTGCCGGGTTCAACCGCATTGGCGGGCGGCGACGGCGGCGCGGCGTTGCAAGCGGCGAGGAGGAGCGGGATACCCAAGATTAGCCTACGCATCATTTCCTCCCGAACAGTTTTTCGATGTCGCCGTGCGCCAGTTTGACCCATGTAGGGCGGCCGTGGTTGCATTGGCCCGAGCGCGGAGTGGCCTCTATTTCGCGCAGGAGCGCATTCATTTCGGCGACAGAGAGCGCGCGGCCCGCGCGAACCGAGCCGTGGCAGGCCATCGTGGCGAGCAGCAGATCGAACTTTTCGCCGAGCAGCAGCGCGTCGCCGTGTTTGGCGAGATCATCCGCCACATCTTGCACCAAGGCTGCCGGATCGCCCCGGGCCAGCGCGGCGGGCATCGCGCGGACGAGCACGGCGGCGGGGCCGAAACGCTCGATCACCAAGCCATATTCGGCGAGCTTGGCGGCGGCGGCTTCGAGCCGGTCGCAGGCGGGTTCGTCGAGCTCGACCACTTCGGGCAACAGCAGGGCTTGCGAGCGGGCCTGCCCCTGCACTATATCAGCCTTGGCCCCGGCGGCGCGCAGACGTTCGAGCACCAAGCGTTCATGCGCGGCGTGTTGATCGACGATGATCAGACCGTCTGCGGCTTCGGCGACAATATAGGTGAGCGCGACTTGGCCGCGCGCGACGCCGAGCGGGAATGCGGACAGCGCAGCAGGATCGGCACCGAAATCTGGGGCGGCTTCGGCGCGCGCGGCGGGCGGCGCGAAGACAGATGCCTCGTAGCCGCGCCATGCCTCGCCTGCCTCGGAAACACGCGCTTCGTTACGGTATGGTGCGGCAAACGCACTCAGTTGTCGTTCGGCGAGTGGTTCAGCGGTCCATGCCTTCATCGCGCCGGCATCGGCGGTTTGTGCGGCGCGGCGGTCTCCGGCGCTGAGCGCCTGGCGCAGGCCGGTGACGATGAGACCGCGCACCAGCGCTGGATCGCGGAAACGCACCTCTGTTTTGGCGGGGTGGACGTTGACGTCGACTTCCTCGGGCGGAACTTGCAGAAACAGCGCGAGCACCGCGTGACGATCGCGCGCGAGCATATCGGCATAAGCGCCGCGCACCGCGCCAATCAGCAGCCGGTCCTTCACCGGGCGGCCGTTGACGAACAGATATTGGTGATCGGCAACGCCGCGATTGTAGGTAGGCAAGCCAGCAATCCCGGTGAGCTCAAATGCGCCGCGTGCCAGATCGACCGCCACCGAATTGCCAGCGATTTCGCGCGCGACGATTTGCGCGACGCGGTGTTCGAGCGTTTCGTTTGCCAAGACTTGCAGCGCGCGGCGGCCATCATGCTCAAGCGTGAAGCCCACATCGGGCCGCGCCAACGCGAGGCGGCGCACCACATCGAGGCAGGCGGCCCATTCGGAGCGCGGGCTGCGCAGGTATTTGCGCCTTGCGGGCACCTTGCAGAACATATCTTCGACCCGAACGCGGGTTCCGGGCGGCATGGCGGCGGGGCCATCGGACACGAGCGCGACGTTATCGACCACGCGG
>JBBRXQ010000507.1:0-2274 GCA_038238515.1 Sphingomonadales bacterium
CTCGGCAGAAGCATTGCGGGGCGTGCCCACGCCGAAAGCGTCGCAGCGGCCACCGCGGCGAGAAGAGTAATTGTGAGGGGCCAAGTCCGCATGCCATGCTTTTGGCAGCGTCGCAGTTAAGGGCTCTGCGAGGGATGCGGTTAATGCGCAGCTAACATTTGATTACATTTGGCGGCCCCTATTCGGCGCTGCTTGCCATCCGCCTCTCAAAGCGCCACGGAAGACGGATGCGTCCCCAAGTTATCATTATCGGCCGACCTAACGTTGGCAAATCGACTATGTTCAATCGCTTAGTCGGAAAAAAGCTGGCGCTGGTCGACGACCAGCCCGGCGTTACGCGCGATCGCCGGTTTGGCGAGGCAAGCTTGCTGGGGCTCGATTTTACAATTGTTGATACGGCTGGCTGGGAAGATGCAGACCCAGAAAGTTTACCGGGGCGGATGCGCCAGCAAACCGAAGTGAGCCTCGAAGGGGCCGATGTGGTGCTGTTCGTGATTGATTCGCGTGCTGGGATCACCCCGCTTGATGAAGAAATCGCGCGGTATTTGCGCACCAACAAGGTGCCGATCGTGCTGGTGGCCAACAAGGCCGAAGGGCGATCGGGCGACCCCGGCTTTTACGAAGCATTTGCGCTTGGGTTTGGCGAGCCGGTGGCGCTTTCGGCTGAGCACGGCGAAGGGATGGGCGATCTTTTCGAAGCGCTGCTGCCGCTGATCGAAAAGGGCGACAATGAAGATGGCGCCGAGCCGGAGCCTGAGGACGAGGAAGAATTCGACCCGCAATCGGTGCTTAAGTTGGCGATTGTCGGGCGGCCGAATGCGGGCAAATCCACGCTGATCAACCGGTTTCTGGGCGAGGACCGGCTGCTCACCGGCCCGGAAGCTGGGATTACGCGTGATTCGATCGCGGTTGATTGGGAGTGGAACGATCCCAAGAGCGGCGAAACGCGGCCGATTCGCCTGATCGACACCGCCGGGATGCGCAAGAAGGCGCAAGTGGTCGACAAGCTGGAGAAGATGTCTGTCGCCGATGCGCGCCACGCGATCGACTTTGCCGAAGTGGTCGTGCTGCTGCTTGATGCAACGCGCGGCCTCGAACATCAGGATCTCAAGATTGCCTCGCTCGTGCTGGAGGAGGGCCGCGCGCTGATGATCGCGATTAACAAGTGGGACATCGCCGAGGATAGCAGCGCGCTGTTTCACGGAATCCGCGCCGCGCTAGACGAAGGCTTGGCGCAAGTGCGCGGGGTGCCGCTGCTCGCGGTTTCGGGGCGCACGGGTAAGGGTCTTGATCAGATGCTTGCCGCCGCATTTGATATTCGTGCGGCTTGGTCAAAACGGGTGTCCACCTCCGCGCTCAACCGCTGGTTTGATGATGCGCTCGCGGCCAATCCCCCGCCAGCGCCCGGCGGACGGCGGATCAAGCTGCGCTATATCACGCAGGCGCGCATTCGCCCGCCCAGCTTTGTGATGTTTGGCACGCGGCTCGATCAATTGCCCGAGAGCTATCGCCGTTATTTGATCAACAGCATCCGGCGCGAGCTGGGCTTTGACGCAGTGCCGATCCGCCTCACCTTGCGCAGCCCGAAGAACCCGTTCGCCAAGTAGGAAGCGCAATGCCGCACGATGCCCATCCGCTCGAACGCGCCATACTGCCGCAAAGCCTGGGCGCGGCGCTATGGCGCGGCGTGAAAGGCCAATGTCCGCGATGTCGCGCCACGCACCTTTTTGCAAAGCTGCTGAAACCAGTGCTGCGTTGCCGCCATTGCGGGCAGAACTGGTCGCTCCATTCCGCCGATGATTTCCCGCCCTACATCGCCATCTTGCTGACCGGGCACATCATCGCCCCGGTCATCATCCTGTTGAGCCTGCACACCGCGCTGTCGCAATGGGCGACGATGCTGATTGTGGCGACGCTTGCACTCGCCCTGATCGCGGCCATCCTGCAACCCGCCAAGGGGGGTGTCATCGCGTTGCAATGGTGGTTGGGCTTGCAGGGATTCGCAGGGCACGCTGGGAAAGCCGAGGCTGGGGTTTTATAAACCTGCGCCAGCGGTAAACGAAGCGTAGGGGATGGCGAACCGCCCGGAACCGTTCGTTTCTTTAGCTTTCGGTCCGGTTACCCGGTCGAGCGATGAAGGCGCGGCGCTCTGCAACTTGGCGAGCGCCGCGCCCATTATCAGAGAACTTCGAACAAGCCCGCTGCGCCCATGCCGCCGCCCACGCACATCGTTACCACGACATACTTCGCGCCGCGCCGCTTGCCTTCGATCAG
>JBBRXQ010000508.1:0-2269 GCA_038238515.1 Sphingomonadales bacterium
GGCGAAAATCAAGGCGTGCTCACTCTGCCGGTTGAAAAGGGGCTAGCACTGGGGTTTGAGCGGATCGACATAAACAATGCGTATGCCGGCGCGATGCATCTGCCGGGGCGGCTAATTGGTGGGCTGGGTGATCTGCCGACAGAATGGAATCCTGCCTCGGCGCTGCTGCGGCTGGCGATGCAAGGGCGCGTCGTCCAGCGCCAAATCTCAGCATCGCTGCTAGATGAAGGGCGCTGGCTGTTGGTGCGAGACGAGGCCGAGGCGCATCTGGCCGAGCCGCGCTGGGTGAGCCTTCATATCCAGTCTTATGATGTTCATGCGCCCGGTCGCTGGCTAGCATCCCTTGCGGTGAGGCGGTTTGGCCCGGCTTTGCTCCACGCAGGAACCCGGCCGACAGTGATCACTCTGGCCGGCTTGCTCACCGCGATTTTCGGAATGGGTGCGGGTTGGTTTGGTTGGCACACGATTGGTTTTGCCATGCTCGGCTTTGCTTGGCTGCTTCATCAGGCCGCAGAGCTGCTCACACAAGTTGAGCTTAGTTCACTGCTTGTACGCCCCAGTCGCGCGCCAGCGGCGCGATTGGCAAGCTGGGGCATCGATGCCGCGCTGGTCACGCTGTGCGCCTGGCGCAGCGATATCCCCTCTTTGGCGCGTTCGCCGCTTGAGATCGGATGGTTCACGCCTATTGTCCTGCTTCTTGCGGTGCGGCTGCTTCCGTCCGTTTTGCGCCCAAGCCCATGGCTTTGGTGGCTAAGTGATCGCCTGATCATCGCGCTCACGCTCTCGGCGATCTGCGCGCTCTTGCCGTTTGATGCGACATTGCGGGTTTCCGTGCTGGTATTGATGATTGGGGGCCTGATCGCGTCGAGCCGGGATTCGGCACTGCCTAACTCTGAATTAACCACTGGTCCTTAAGAACCAATACTATGGCTGAACCAGCATCTTCCGGCCCAGCTATTTCTGAGCCTCATCAAAGCATGATCAAAGCGCAGCTCAGCAATGAACTGGCAGCGAGTGATCAGGCTTTGGCCAACTGCTCGCCTATCCTGCGCCATTTGCTATGGAATCAAGACGCATCGATCTATAGCGAGCTGATTGTAGCGCGAGTGCGGGGCATGTTTCTCGATATCGCGCGCCAATTGGTAATTGCGTTGGCGCAGGCTGCTGGTCATGCCGAACCCCAAGCATGGGCACACGAGGCGGCAGGCGACCTTTCGGCCTTGTTGGCTGAGAATCCTATTTTTCTTTTTCATTTTCATGCACTTGCGCTTGAATGGCAGCTGGCTGAGCGGCTGCAAGCCCGCGCTGCGGTTGATCCTGTGGTGCCGCCTTTGCTGCAGACCCAAATTGCCTCGATCGATCCTGAAATTGCGGGCACCGCCATGAATTTGCTGGCCGCGCAGGCACGTTTTGGACAAGCACAGCGACGCATGCAATTGCCTTTGGTAGAGCTGCCGGGCGATCTCTTTCACGTCGCGATGGTCACGATGCGCGCCCATGTCGGTGATGAGATCAGCGCTGATGGCTATGCTGTGATTGCGGAGCGCGCTTTACGAGCTAGTTTCGATGAGCAGCGCAATCGGCTTGCGCTCTTGAGACGCGTACTTGATGCAATTCCAAGTGATCAAACAAGTCCAGCCTTTGATCTTGAGAATGCCGGGGCTGCGCTGTTCCTAACGGCGGTCGCGAATGTCAGCGGGCTTGGCCGAGAAGCGGTGACCTTGGCCACGACCGAAGGCCAGCATCTAAAACTGGCGTTGGCGTTACGCGCCTGCGGGCTCGATCGCTCCGCCATGACTGCGCAGTTTTATGCTATTCATCCCGAGGCTACACTACCCGGCGCAATAAGCGATCTTGATCCGCCGAGTGCTGCGGCGCTCCTGCGCCTTCCAGCGGCCGATTTTTGCTGATGACCGTTTTGAGTTTCACCCAGATGGCGAAGATGCCGCTGCAATGAGCGCGCCCATGCTCATTTGCGGGCGCAGCGATGCGGAGGATCGCCTGATCGAGGCGGATGAACTGCTTGCTGGGCTGCAAGAGCGATGCGGCGGTGAGTTGCCCGGGCTGATTGCAATCCCCGCGCTGCTCGCATTGGTGCGCCACGCAAGGCTGGAAAATCTGCCGATTGCGCGTTCAATCATAGCAATCGACGATGGTCAGCCGATTTCACTGTGGGTCGATCTTGCTCCTGACAACGCCGGCGTTCGGCTTCGCTGCAGCCAATGGCAGCAGGCCGGCCCGCCGATGCCCGAGATGGCTGCTTCTGAAA